>JAEWUY010000112.1 GCA_023396795.1 Bacillota bacterium
GTGCAGCTAACAGGAATTGAACCTGCACGGGTCGCCCCACTAGATCCTAAGTCTAGCGCGTCTGCCAGTTCCGCCATAGCTGCAAATGGTGCCGTCTAGAGGACTCGAACCTCCAACCTATTGATTACAAATCAGCCCTGAATAGACTGTTTATTAAGTATCGGTTCCTTCTCGGCAATTAAACATTATAACAAAATGGTCTATTAAATAATACCTGCAAATTATTCAAAAATGATTAAAAGGAATCGCCTTCGAAGCTTAATAGCTTTTTAGTGTTTTTCTTTGAAAATTTCTGTTAGAAAAGGCGAGCGTGTTATAAGTTAATTATTCGCCTCGATGTCTCCAAACAACTGGTCTATTTGAGTCGTTCCAATTTGAATCCCATTTATCCTGCTTTGCATGTTCGTTTTCAACATAAATAGTTAGAGACTCACACATATAAAAAGCCCTTCTACCAACGTATGACACGTGGCTAGGTATTTCAATAGATGTCAAGGATGTGCAATAAGCAAATGCACCTTCATGAATTTCGAAAAGACTGCTTGGTAGTTTAATAAAAGCTAATGATATGCAGTTAAAGAAGGCACCACTATGAATGATCGTGACATTTTGTGTGATAACAACTGATTTTAAGGATTTACAGCCGAAGAAAGTACATACGTTTATATTGGTGATTCCGTTCGGTATTACAATAGACGTTAGAGATTCACATCCGTCGAATGCATTTTGACCTATTTCAGTAACGCTTTCAGGTAGTGCAACGGAGGCTAGTGATTTGCACCCTTCAAAAGCCGACTCACCAACCGAGACAACTTGTAATCCGTCTATCTTTTTAGGAATTGATAAATCGACAATGGACCTATCTAATAAACCAACTATTTCGATTCCTGTATCATTATTAACTTTTTTATACTCGAACTCCCGAAAGGATAAAAATGAAATATCCATACCAAAATTTTTCTTTATCATACTTCAATGTTTTTTCTTCTTATTGCCTGCATGATATTTGAGAGCTATAGAGGCCCAAAGAACAAAACCATATTGCCGATGTTCTTGGATGTTTTCTTAATGTGCGAAACTAGCTAGGTATTTATTAACCTTATTTATATAAGTCTTAAATATATCATCCATTTTTTCATAAACTAACTCTCGAATAAGAGACTCGTTTCTGACATCATATTTCGTTTTGTCGATGATAAGCTCGCCATTTACATGTGAATATTTACTAGTTTTTTGCTTATCGATATCTATGTCTTTAAATAAATCTTTTTCTGGGCTGTTATTCATGTATTTTAATAGTTCATTTCTTTCATCGTTTACTGATGGTCCAACTACTGATTTCAGTTTAATATATGTGTCAAAATTTTCTATTTCAAAGAGGAATACTCTACCTGACTTTGTCCATCCTGCCGGACTTTTTGGAATTACATTATCTAGTTCTTTGGTGATGAATCGAATTAGTGTTTTACCGCTATCATCCATTATGACATCGTCTCTACTTTCCAAGTAATCAACGATAATATTTTGATAGATATTTCTTTGGTCTGGTAAATTATTTATGATCAGATCAAAAGCCTCTTTATGTTTATCATAAATTTCTAAGCATAAATCCTGTAGTTTTTTATCTCCCATAATATTTCTCCTTAAGTTTTCAGCATAATGAGTTATAAATATTTGAACATCTTTATCCAATATTGACACACATGTATTGATTAGATCATCTAATCTTATAAGTACTCTTTCATAATCGTATGTTACCCAAATATCTGGTTCGCTTGATGGCTCGCCATGTGGTGTTAAAAATACATATAATTTATTAAAATCATGAAATTCATTTTCAATAGTTTTCCGATACTTTGCCAATTGGTGGCTTGATTCAACGCTCCAGATTTTATTTTCTATGATCAAAACAATTTTACTTTTTCTTGAAATAACTAATATGTCGATGTTCTTCCATTCTCTTCTAACTTCAAACGAATCATAATCTATAGCATCTAAATCTAGACCATGTTCACCAATTTCATTTATTTCTTTAATGAAGCTTTTCAGAAATTGTCCTTTTAAATTATGATTATCTCTGGGGTTTAATAACCATGATAATACATTACTATGTCTAATTTCTGTATTAGTAATTTTCAGTGTCTCAAAAACATTAAACTTGTTGAAAACAGATTTATCATTTTCAAGTTCAATTAATCTTTGTTCTAATTCCTTTAATTGTTTTTCGTATTTTAAATTCATATTTAACACTACGTATTATATCAAAAAAACAAAGTGAAAATGTTGGTCCTTTTTCTATGAATTTGAGGCAAATTACATTTTCAAGTTTTATTTGTTAAAAAGGTGCTATTCTTGCTCAATTATGAGAGTGAGCATATTACACATATATTAAATCACAAATGGTGCCGTCTAGAGGACTCGAACCTCCAACCTATTGATTACAAATCAATTGCTCTGCCAATTGAGCTAAGACGGCATGGTGGGTCCTACAGGGATCGAACCTGCGACCTCTTCCGTGTGAAGGAAACGCTCTCCCAACTGAGCTAAGGGCCCAAGGGAAGGTAGTGTGTAACGAACTAGTTCGTTAATTTGTCCCTTCCTAACAAAAAGCCCATACGGGCCGTGCGTGTAAAATGGTGGACCTGAATAGATTTGAACTATCGACCTCGCCCTTATCAGGGGCGCGCTCTAACCAACTGAGCTACAGGTCCATCACGCTTTTTTGCGCTTAATTAATATACAATAGGCACATATAAATTGCAACTACAAAAACCATCCGCTTTCTTTATAAAAGAAGAAGAAAGCCCGAGGCATAATCTCGGGCTTTGATTGACATGTTTCGAAACGGATTAACGCTTAGAGAACTGAGGAGCGCGACGAGCACCTTTAAGACCGTATTTTTTACGTTCCTTTGTGCGAGAGTCACGAGTAATAAAACCAGCAGTTTTAAGAGCGATGCGATCAGCACCAGCTTCTAATAAGGCTCTGGTAATACCAAGACGAATGGCGCCTGATTGACCAGTGAAACCGCCACCTTTGACCGTAGCGTTAACATCGAAACGCTCAGCATTATTCGTTAAAACGAGAGGTTGCTTGAGATCCATAACGAGGGTTTCATAAGGCATGTAGGCATGAACATCAAAACCATTGACGGTGATTTTACCTTTGCCGGGAACCAAATAAACGCGTGCAATTGATGATTTGCGGCGTCCTGTTCCGTAATATTGGGCAGTTTTCTTAGTTGTGGCCATGATTACCTCCTAGTACTTGAGCTCGAGCGCTTCTGGCTTTTGAGCTTCATGTTTGTGTTCCGGACCAGCATAGACGAACAATTTCTTGTAAATCTGACGACCGAGACGTCCTTTAGGTAACATACCCCAGACGGCTCTTTCGAGCATTTCTTCCGGATAGTTTCTTTGCATTTCGCCAGATGATCTTGTTCTTAGTCCACCAGGTTGCGTCGAAACGTTGTAATAATTCTTTTTGTGTTCTTTATCGCCAGAAAGTCCGACTTTTTCGGCATTAACGATGATGACAAAATCACCGCAGTCGACATTTGGGGTGAAGATGGGTTTGTTTTTACCCATTAGAACCACCGCGACTTCCGAAGCAAGTCTACCCAAAGGTTTGTCAGTTGCATCGATGACATACCACTTACGGGTTATTTCTTGCGCTTTAGCTATCGTTGTTTGACGTTGCATAATATTCTCCTTACTCAAACTA
>JAEWUY010000028.1 GCA_023396795.1 Bacillota bacterium
ACATGGGTATTTGGTAAACGATCGTGAGTTGCTTCCATCAAAGCTTGAATCGCCGCGATAGTAGTCGCGTTATCCTGACTCGTATTAATTAGATTATTAATACCAACATAATAAACAACTGCTTTAGAGGTATAAGGGATGACGAGACGTTCTAATAAGGATGACGTCCAGTCTTGAGCGGTCGTTCCACCGATGCCGTGATTGTAAGCGACAATCGGAGCTAAATCGGCTTCATAATTGAGCCAAAATTCAAGCACCTAAAAAGCGTCCGAAATGCTTTTTGACACGCAATTATATATACTTAAATTAATTCTTAACTTAGGAGGGAATATATCATGAATACAATTAATGTCGCCGTCATTGTCGGCAGTTTAAGAAAAGAATCATTTTCAAAGAAAATAGCCTTAGCATTAAAGGATCTAAGCCCCAAAGAATTGCACTTAGAATTAATCGATATTAGTGCTCTGTCTTTTTATAACCAGGATCTTGAAGAACAAAACCAAGAACCCAGCGAATGGAAAAGCTTTCGTCAGGAACTAAAAAAATACGATGCTTTTTTGTTTGTTACCCCTGAATATAATCGCTCCTTTCCGGGTGTCTTAAAAAACGCTTTAGATATCGGCTCTCGTCCATATGGACATAGTGTTTGGAATGGCAAACCTGGGGCGGTTGTCAGTGTTTCGCCTGGTTCGGTCGGAGGCTTTGGCGCGAATCACCATCTACGGCAAGTTTTAACCTTTTTAAATGTTGCCACTATGCAGCAACCAGAAGCTTATATTAGTGCCGTTCATACTTTACTCGACGAAAAAGGTGTAGTCAGCAATGCTGGAACGAAGAAATTTCTTAGTGATTTTGTCGCTTCTTTTCATAAGTGGATTAAGACAAACTCATAAGTAATAAAATTTATTTTATTAGTCGTTAATCTAATCTTGTCATCAACAACTCGCCAATTAAAAAGGATGACAAGATTTTCTTTATGTAATATGATATTCAAAACTTATGTTATAAAGGAGATACAAATGCAACAGTACATACTCGCAACCGACGCCTCATCCGACCTTACCCCGGAACTTGTTAAAAAACATAACATCGCTGTCATTCCGATGATTCTGGAATTAGAAGGCAAAAGCTATTCCCATCATCCAGACGCTAGAGAGTTAAAATTTAAAGACTTTTATGATCAATTACGCGATAAGAAAACATCGCGGACTTCATTAGTTAATATTGGTGAATTCGTCACCTTTTTTACCGAACTCTTAAAAGAGGGTAAAGACATTCTTTATATTGCTTTATCTTCGGCCTTAAGTGGCACTTATCAATCAGCGGTCATGGCTATTGATATGCTGAAAGATGAATACCCTAATCAAAAAATAGTTGCGGTTGATACCTTAAGCGCTTCGCTAGGCGAAGGCTATTTGGTTTGGCGGGCAGCTTTACTAAAAGAAGAAGGTAAATCGCTTGATGAAGTCGCTAAGTGGCTTAACGACAACAAATTTAATCTTCGCCACTTATTTACTGTCGAAGAGTTAGGAACTTTAAGACGAGGCGGACGTCTCAGTGGTACGGCGGCTTTCTTTGGAACCTTACTTGGAGTTAAACCGATTCTTCATGTGACTTATGAAGGCAAACTCGCCGTCCTCCAAAAAGTCGTTGGCCGGAAAAAGTCTTTAATCGAGATGGTTGATGTTATGAAGAACCTCATTGTTGATAGTGAAAATCAAGTTGTCTTTATCGCTCATGGCGATTGTCTTGAAGAAGCCCAAGAAGTGGGGGGACTAATTAACGCCAGCATGAAAGTTAAAGACATTGTTTACAGTTATATTGGACCTGTTATTGGTTCGCACTCTGGCCCTGGAACGATTGCCGTCTTCTTTATGGGCAGCAAACGCGAAAGCGAATAGAGATTAAAATACTCGTTTATCTTAATACTTAATATCGATTCTTTTGAATCGACTTTTCATCCTTTTCACCTTGTAAAGTAAGCGCTTTCAGTATAATATATTATGAGGTAATTTATTAATTACCGTCATTCAAAACACTAAATCGCGCGTCTTGGAAGGCAAATAGTCCTGCCATCATCGTGCCAGGAGGAACCCGAAAGTGTATCAAAGCAGTTTTCTCAACAATTTGTTTGCTGATGTCCAAAAGAAATATTCCTCAGAACCAGAGTTTATCTCGGCGGTCGAGGAATTTTTTGATTCCATGGATTTTTTAGTCGACAAAGATCCTAAAATTGAAAAGTACGCTATTTTAGAGCGTATTCTTATTCCAGAAAGAGTAATTTCCTTTCGCGTTGCTTGGGTTGACGATAAAGGCAAAGTGCGTGTCAACAAAGGCTGGCGTGTCCAATTCAATTCGGCGATTGGCCCTTACAAAGGTGGAACACGCTTTGATGCTTCCGTTAACTTATCAATTCTTAAGTTTTTGGCTTTTGAACAAACATTTAAAAATAGCCTAACCGGTTTACCAATGGGTGGCGGTAAGGGTGGAGCAGATTTTACTCCTCGCGGTTGTTCGGACGAAGAAATTATGCGTTTTTGCCAAGCTTATGTTTCGGAATTATTCCGTCATATTGGTCCAGATACTGATGTTCCTGCTGGGGACTTTGGTGTTGGCGCTAGAGAAATCGGCTATATGTATGGCATGTATAAAAAATTATCTAACGACTTTGTCGGAACCTTTACCGGAAAAGGCATTTCTTATGGTGGTTCGCTTGGTCGTAAAGAAGCGACGGGCTATGGTCTGCTTTATTTTGTTTCTGAAATGCTCAAAGTATTTCGCAACGATACCCTAAAAGGTAAACGCGTGATTATTTCTGGTTCTGGTAAGGTCGGTAAACATGCTGCTGTTAAAGCGGCGGCCTTAGGAGCAAAAGTCGTTGCCATGTCAGATATCAATGGTTTTGTTTATGACGAAAAAGGCCTTGATATTAATCTTGTCGACACTTTGTCTGAAGAAAAAGGCGAATATTCCCTTGAATATATGAAACAATATCCAAATGCAAAGTTTGTTAATGATCCCAGGAAGATGTGGGAAATGCCGTGCGACATCGCCTTACCTTGTGCTACTCAAAACGAAATTGATCTTGAAGACGTTAAAAAATTAAAAGCTGGTGGTTGCTATATGCTTGTCGAAGGCGCAAATATGCCGACGACTGTTCCGGCCATTCGTTTTTGTAATGAAAATGGCATTCTCTTTGCTCCTGGTAAAGCCAGCAACGCCGGTGGCGTCGCTGTTTCCGGACTAGAAATGAGCCAAAACGCCATGCACTTATCGTGGACTTATCAAGAGGTTGATCAAAAACTTGAATCAATTATGAAAGAAATCTTTAGAAAGTGTCATGAGACGGCAACTAAATACGGCAACCCGAAAAATCTTGCTCTCGGCGCGAATATTGCCGGCTTCCTTAAAGTTTATGATGCAATGTTAGCTGAAGGTGTCATTTAGTAATGAAAATCGTTAACCCAATTCGTCCTCCGTACATTCTTTTACCGAAAGCTGGCGTTGACCTGCGCCTTTTTGCTGTCATCGCTTGCGATCAGTTTACAAGTCAACCGGACTATTGGAATGAGTTAAAAGCGGAAATTGGGGCCTCTCCCTCAACCTTCCATATGATTTTCCCGGAAGCGTATTTGCCTCTTGTTAATGAGACAAAATATATCGCCTCAATCAATGAAACCATTAACAGTTATTTGCATCACGACATATTACAAGATGTTGGTGCGTGCTTTATTCTTGTCGAACGGGAAACCCCACATACCAAGCGACGTCTCGGTTTAGTTATTTCCGTTGATCTTGAAGCCTACTCCTATGAAAAAGGAACGAAAGCTTTAATTCGGGCAACCGAAGCGACAATCGTCGAACGGATTCCGCCCCGCCTTAAAATTAGAGAAAATGCGCCTGTAGAATTAACGCACGTGCAATTTCTATTTGATGATCCTCGCAAAACAATAATCGAAAAACTATATCAAAACCGTGACAGTTTACCGCTACTTTATGACTTCGATTTAAATCAAAATGGTGGACATTTGCGGGGATATAAGATTACTGACACCCAGCCGATTATCGATGCCTTTAGTCGACTAACCATTGAAAATGGCAATGGTTTAATGTTTGTTGTTGGGGATGGTAATCACTCATTAGCGACCGCTAAAGCTCACTGGGATCGGATCAAGATTTCGCTTTCTGAAAAAGAAAAAGACACTCATCCCGCCCGCTTTGCTTTAGTAGAAGCCATCAACTTGTATGATGATGGTTTAGATTTTGAGCCTATTCATCGTGTTGCGTTTAATATCAAAGAAGATTTTGTTCCTGGCTTACGCCAAGTTGTTAGTGGAACTTTTGAAGCTCATGTTTATTGTAAGCCTAAAGGTCAAGCTTCTTTATTTGTTCCTGAGAATGCCCCTTTGGCCTATCGTTTGATTCAAGACTATATTGATCAATATTTAAAAAACAATCCCGGTACTAGTGTTGATTATGTTCATGACATCGCTCACGCTCACGAGGTTGCTAATCAGCATCCTGGGGCCGTCGCTATTGCCATGCCAGCTTTAACTAAAAAGGATTTGTTTGACTATATCGCTAAAGGCGATGTTTTGCCCCGAAAAACCTTTTCGATGGGCCACGCTATTGAGAAGCGTTACTATCTCGAATGTAAGAGAATAAAATAGATAACGGAAGGAGATAAAAATGAAACGTATCTACAACTTTTCTGCCGGACCAGCTGTTTTACCAGAGGATGTTTTGCGACAAGCCGCCGATGAGATGCTCGATTACAAAGGATCGGGAATGTCGGTGATGGAAATGTCCCATCGCTCAAAAAATTATCAAGCAATTATCGATGAAGCTGAGGCCGATTTACGAAAACTATTAGACATTCCAAGCAACTACAAAGTCCTCTTTGTTCAAGGAGGTGGAACAGTTCAATTTGCGATGGTTCCGATTAACTTATCAAAAAACAAAGTCTATGACTTTATTTTGACGGGACATTGGGCTAAAAAAGCCAAAAAAGAAGCTGAGATTTTTGGCAAAGTTAATGTTATTGCCACTTCTGAAGACAAAAACTTCTCATACATTCCTAGCCTTGATAAAGTCAAGGCCAGCCCCGAATCAGACTACGTTTATATGTGCGACAATAACACCATTTTTGGCACCAAGTTCAAGAAGTATCCGGAATTCCCAGGCAAAGTTTTAGTTAATGATGCCTCGTCTTCCTTCCTTTCTGAACCAATGGATGTTACTAAGTTTGGTTTGATTTTTGCCGGAGCCCAAAAGAATGTTGGTCCTGCCGGTGTCGTCATCGTTATCATTCGCGAAGATTTATTAGAAAATGAACCATTACCGTTAACTCCAACTCTTTTGAAATATAAAGTATTGGCCGATGCTGGTTCAATGTATAATACGCCACCAACTTATGGCATTTATGTTTGTGGTTTAGTTTTTAAATGGATTCTGAATCATGGCGGACTTGTGGCTATGAAAGAACGTAACGAAAAGAAAGCGGCCATTATTTATGATTTCTTAGATAACAGCAAGTTATTTAAAGGTACGGTCGAAAAAGATTCTCGCTCCTTAATGAATGTTTGTTTTAGAACTGATAGCGAAGAACTTAATGAAGCCTTCTTAGAAGGAGCTAAAAAAGCCGGATTCGCTAACCTTAAGGGTCACCGCTCGGTTGGAGGAATGAGAGCCTCAATCTATAACGCTATGCCCATCGCCGGCGTTGAAGCATTAGTCAACTATATGCGTCAATTTGAAGCCGAGCATGTTAATTAGGTAATTTGGAAATGAAAAAAGTACTTTGCTTAAACAAAATATCTCCGATTGGTCTACAAACCTTACCTCATGATTATGAAGTAACGACACAGATTGAAGAAGCTGTCGCTATTTTGGTTCGCAGTGCCGTTATGCACGAAATGGTTTTGCCTGATAACGTTCTTGCTGTCGCGAGGGCTGGTGCCGGTGTAAACAATATTCCTCTTGATGCTTACGCTAAAGAAGGTGTTGTCGTTTTTAATACACCTGGGGCTAATGCTAACGCCGTTAAGGAACTAACAATTGCTGGAATGCTTCTTGCCGCTCGTGATATTCACGGGGGAATGAAATGGGTCGAAGCTAATAAAGGCGATGTTGAAATTAATAAGAGCATGGAAAAAGCCAAAGCCACTTATGCTGGAAGTGAAATTCAAGGCAAAACACTTGGTATTTTTGGTCTTGGCGCGGTTGGCTCTTTAGTGGCCCATGGTGCCTATGGAATGGGCATGAAAGTCGTGGCCTATGAACCATCGCAAGCGACGATTGAAAAAAACCGAAATCTTCTGCCTCCTAACATCGTAATCGTTGCCTCAAGTGACGAGTTATATGCTGTTGCCGATTACATAAGTTTAAACGTTCCGCTTTTACCGGCGACCAAAGGCATGATTAATCGCGAGAGTATTGCTAAAATGAAAGATGGTGTTGTTATTGTTAACATTGCTCGCGATGCAATTGTTAATGACGAAGACATAAAAGTCGCCCTTGAAAGCGGCAAAGTTCGTAAATATGTTACCGACTTTCCTAACTATGCGACCGCGAACATGATGGGTGTCGTTGCCATTCCTCATTTAGGCGCCTCCACCAAAGAAGCCGAAGATAATTGTGCAACAATGGCAGTAGCCCAAATTGTTAACTATTTAGAAAACGGAAACATCGTTAATTCGGTTAACTTTCCGAACATCGAATTAGGTCCTAAAACTGATGCGCATCGTATCGTTTTGCTTCATGAAGCCGTTGAAGGTATTTCCGGACAAATTATTAAGGTAGTTGAGACGCGGGGTGTTGTCAAAAACATCGTTAGTAAAGTCAAAGGCAACCTTGGGGTTACGCTTGTTGATTTTATTAAAACAACTGGCGAATGTTCTGATGGGGTTTGTCTTGGCGATTCACTCGCAGAAATTCCTGGTCTACTGCGGTTACGCGTTATTCATTAATTAAATAAAAAACACCGGTCAAATGCGTAATATGATTGCAAATCTGGTGTTTTTTTTATGTTTAACGACTTAGGATTTTATGATTGTTCCGGTCTTTTCAAGAAAAGCTTCTTTGGCTCTTTCAAGTGAAGAAATAATCGCTGTTTTACCTTTGTTTTCTTCTAAAAAGCGAACGCAAGCTTGGACTTTAGGAAACATACTTCCCTTCGCAAAATAGCCTTCTTCCGAGTATTTTTTAATCTCTTCAATTGTTACTTTTTCAAGCCTCTTTTCACCAGGCTTTTTGAAGTTGATATAAACGTTATCAACGGCTGTTAAAATAACAAGATAATCAGCGTTGACTAAGGCTGCGACTTTGGCACTGGCATAGTCTTTATCGATGACGGCAGCGATGCCTTCAAGGTGTCCGTTTTTATAGATAACAGGAATGCCACCTCCCCCAGCACAAATGACGACATGTTGATTTTTAATCAGTGATAAAATCATTTCTTTTTCGACAACATCAATCGGCAGTGGTGAGGCCACGACACGACGATAGCCACGACCGCTGTCTTCTTTCATGACATAACCTTTTTCTTGTGTAATAATTTCTGCTTCTTCTTGGCTATAAAACGCCCCAACTGGTTTGGTGGGATTTTGAAATAAAGGATCATTTTCATCGACGACCACTTGTGTGACAATAGTAGCGACGTGTTTACTAATTCCTTGTTTAGCTAATTCGTTATAAATAGCGTTTTGAAGGTGAAAACCAATATAACCTTGACTCATCGCTCCACATTCAGGGAAAGGCATATCGGGAGTTGATTCAGATTCGTCAAACGCCAAATTAATCATGCCCACTTGCGGACCATTGCCGTGGACGACAATCACTTCGTGACCTTGTTTAATCAAAGCAACGATAGGTTCAGCGACATTAACGAGTAATTTCTTTTGTTCTTCGGCATTATTTCCGAGGGCGTTGCCCCCGAGTGATACGACATATCTGCTCATGTTTTTTCCTTCTTGTGCTTAATAATGTGCACAACAATATAATTATACGCCTCCATGTAGTCCCCGACAATGGCTAACAGCGCATGCGCGCTCTTGTCATCAGCGCGCCTCACGCGCTCCTACACGTGTATAATGGCGCAAATACGCGTTTGCATTGAAAGCCTGCAACCTTTATAATTTAGTTGTTGTAAACACCACGAAGAACATCGCGGTCGTGATTATCAACAATGTTGAAAATCATGGGCCGATATTAAAAAGGAGTAAACTTGATGACCCAAGGGATTATTCTAGCGGCCGGTTACTCAAGCCGCGCTGAGACTAATAAATTGCTGCTTCAGCACGAAAACAAGTTTTTACTTGCTCACGCTATTGAAGGCATGCTCCCCTTTGTCGAGCAAATCATCGTTGTAACTGGCCATTATCATCAAGAAATTAGTCAAGTTATTAAGAATTATTCAAAAGTCACCATTGTCTATAACCCCAACTATCCTAATGGAATGTTTACTTCCGTTCAAGCGGGCGTTGCTTGTGTTACTGGTGATTTTTTTGTTTTACCAGGCGACTGTCCATTTGTCAGTCCCTCAACTTATCAAAAATTATTGAATGGAACAAAAGATATTCGTGTTCCCGGTTATAAAAATGAAACAGGTCACCCCATCTTCCTTAAGTATTCTTTAAAGGCTGAATTGCTCAGTGAAGCACCAAGTTCGAACTTGAAAGTATTTCGTAATCGCCACGATTATGAAATAATCAAGACAGAGGATTCCCAAGTTTTGATGGATATCGATACACCTCGTGACTATCAAGCTTTAGATAAAAAGCGAAAGGAAATAAAACATGGAAGCTAATCGTTATTTACGACCTGCAACCTTACAGGAGGCTTATCAAATCCTGTCAGAAGACGCAAAAAACGTTCTTCTCGGTGGCGGGCTCTGGCTTAAAAAAGCAACACCATCCGCGAATGCTTTAGTTGATTTAAGCGCTCTTGGCCTTGACGACATTAAGGATCTTGGAGATGCCATTGAAGTTGGGGCTATGGTCAGCCTTAGAGATTTTGAACTTAGTCCGTTACTAAAAAATATTCAAGGCGGCATTTTGATTGAGGCCGTGAGTCAGATTATGGGTGTGGCATTTCGTAATGGCGCGACCATTGGCGGTTCTGTCGCTGGCAGGTTTCCATTTTCCGACATTATAACCCCCTTATTAGCTCTTGATACAAAAGTCGTATTTTATCCCTATAAAGAAATGAGTCTTAAAGACTTTTTAAGTTTCAAAGGTCGAGTAAGCGATATTTTGACGCACATTGTTATTAAAAAAAGCAAAGGTCCGTCTTTCTTTAAGAAAGTTAAAACAACCGCTCTTGATTTTGCCGTTATTAATGTGGCAATTGCCAAGATTAATGAAGAATATCGAATTGCGATTGGAAGTCGTCCGTCAGTAGCCTCTTTAGCCATCAAAGCTATGGAACTAGCTAATAATGGGCAAAAACTAAATGAAGAACTTATCACCAAAATTGCTGAACTTGCATCTGAGGAGCTTCTATTTGCCTCGACTGGTTCTGCTAGTGTCGAATACCGAAAAGTGCTTGCTAAAACATATGTTAAACGTGGTCTTGAGGAGGTTAGTAAATAATGAAAGTTAATTTTAACTTAAATGGTCAAAATGTTAGTTACGATATTAATCCTGGTGAATATTTAGCTGACACTTTAAGAAGTCATTCCATTTTATCAGTCAAAAAAGCGTGTGATGAATCAGCTTGTGGAGCGTGTACGGTCTTGCTCGATGGTCGACCAATATTATCTTGTTCGTATTTAAGTGCTCGAGCGGAAGGAAAAAACGTCACGACTGTCGAAGCTGTGCAAGACGATGTTGATGAAATTAGCAATTTCTTTGCGGATGAAGGTGCGGATCAATGTGGTTTTTGTAATACCGGCCTCGCTCTTACTATTCTTGCTTTAAGAAATGAACTTAAAAATCCGACTGATGAAGATATTAAGCATTTTGTCGTTGGTAATTTATGCCGGTGTTCCGGTTATCAAGCCCAGTTTAAAGCGATTAAAAAATATTTGGAGGCTCATAAATGAAAACAAAAGTTGTCAATCAAAAAACGCCTTCAGTTGACGGCAAAGGAATTATGATGGGTCGTCCGGCTTTTACGGATGATTTAGCCGAACCTAATTCTTTAATTGTCAAAGTTTTAAGAAGCCCTCATGCTTTTGCTAAAATTAAGAATATTGATGTATCGAAGGCTAAAGCCTTACCTGGCGTAGAAGTTGTCTTGACACATCACGATGTTCCTCGTAAATCATTTACAAGAGCTGGCCAGGGCTATCCTGAGCCGTCTCCTCATGACAAATTTATTCTCGACGAATATGTTCGCTATGTTGGTGATGAAGTTGCGTGTGTAGCAGCTGTCAATGAGTCTATTGCTAATCAAGCTTTAAAACTCATCGAAGTCGAATATGAAGTGCTCGAACCGGTTTTGGATTTTGAAACAGCTTATGAAAATAAGAACATTATCCATCCCGAAGAAGGCATTCATGAAATGTTTCCGATTGGTTTTGAACCAAAGAAAAATGTCGCGGCAGCCTATGAAATGCATATTGGTGATGTTGAGGCATCGCTATCAAAGTGTGATGTCGTAATTGACGAAACTTTCTACACTCAAGCTCAAGCTCACGCGATGCTGGAACCCCACAC
>JAEWUY010000041.1 GCA_023396795.1 Bacillota bacterium
ACCGAATACGGTCAAGGTGAATATCTCGATAATTCTGATTTCTTAATTCTCTATGCTAATCCAACTTCTTATGCCTCATTAACAGCAAACATAAGTAATGGCTTAAGCATTGCCGATGTTTCTTATAACGTCGACACGGTTAGCAAAAGCGTTAATAACGTCGTCGGAATTCTTGATATTGGCGCCGCCTCATCAATTATTGTTTCTGCCCACGTTGACCACCTTGGTCGCTTTGATGCTGAAGACGACGGCTACTATGCCGGTGCACTTGATAATGCCTCTGGAATAGCCGGTATGCTAGAACTAGCCCGCGTATACAGTGAAAACGCTGAGCGCTTAACGAAAAACGTTATTTTCATTGCTTATAATGGCGAAGAAGCCGGACTATATGGTTCACAGCACTATTCGACTAACATGGTTGGCGAAAGAGCCGCCACAAGAGCAGCCTTTAATTTAGATATGATCGGTGGGGGATCCAACGATTATGAACTTGAGATTCTTGGTAATATGGGTAATCTTGGTACTTCTCTTGCTAATAAATTAGACGAATACGGAATTAGTAATGTTTATATCGGCGGTAATCAACCAAATAGTGATCATTATTGGCTGGGAGCAATGCGCATTCCATCTTTATCATTTGTACACTTTGATGATCGTTACTATCATCGACCCACGGATACCGAAGACAAAATCAACTATGATATTTTTGCCAATCAATTAGCGATGATCGCTAGTTTCATGTTGACCAATTATAATAAATAATAAATTATTTAATAATTTCTTTTTGATAATAAATGCTTTGGCTGTCGCGCCTTATTTCGACGTATTTTAAATGCTGATAAAAACGGTTTGTGCGCTCATTCCACACCGGGGTTTCTAACTTCCACAATGTTATCGCAGGAAACATTTTTTCCAGTATTTCCATACTTGCTTGCCCAAACCCTAAGCGATGAAAATCGGGGTCAATAAATAATCGGCCTAAATACATAATATGTTCATTACGATAGTCTTTAAAAATAACAGCACCACCAATAATTTTTTCTTCGTTTTTTATTGAATAAAGTGTACCTTTTTTTACCATTTCAAAGTGCCATGATTCCGAATCATAATTTGGAGGTCCGGAAACATCAATATTTCCAAGCAATTTATCAGATTCAAAAGCTCTTTTAGAAATATCAGTTAAAACTTGAATTTCATTGCTGATAGCTTTAGCGATAATCACGTTTTCATTCTTTGACATATAACTTAGTATGCTCTCATATAATAAAATATGCCCATGATATTGAGCATATTAATAAAATATAGATGGTGATCCTAGCGGGAATCGAACCCGCGATTCAACCTTGAGAGGGTTGCGTCTTAGCCGCTTGACCATAGGACCGGCGAATAATAGTTAAGCAGTTTCAGTTTAACTTTTCAATAATATAATTTACCCGAGCGTCAACTTCGTCTTTACCTAAAACTTGAAGCACGGACCACAGGTTAGGAGAATTTTTACTTCCCGTTAAAGAAATTCTTAGAATTTCCGCTGCATCTCCGACAGTGCCAATAAACATCCCTGGATTGTTTTTAAACTCTTTATTGTTACTAGCAAAGCCGCTTTTGGAAGCTATCATTTTCAAATTTGCAAACCATCCATCATTATCAACAGCATAGTCGTTATCTGATTTGAAGTCCGTTAAAAAAGAAATGATTTTATCTTTAGCAATTTTTTCGTTAAACGATAGGTCACCAGATACAAGATTTAAATAATGGTCGCGATAGAAAAAGCGAACATGCGAATATATATCACTATATTTAGAAAAATCCTTCCGCGGATTTTCTTTTTCGCGTTCGATGTTCAAAATTTGTTCATAATATTCACTGCTACGATTAATTAAATCTAAAAGTTCAGGAGCATAATTTATCGCCCACTTCTTTGATAAAGAAGCTAAGCGATGAGCGCTCATGCGTGCAATGACTTCCTTGGAAAAGAAATTCAATTTATCAAGATCAAACAAAGCTCCATCCAAGGACATTTTATTAAGATTAAAAGTAAACTTATCAATATCATATATATTGCTTTGTTCCGTCCACTCCTCGAAGTTTGAATTAGCAATTGACATCAAATACGCCATAACGGCCCGAGGTGGATACCCGTCTTCAATGAAAAAGCTAACAGCTGCTTCCTCGTCTTTGCGCTTAGACAATTTGCGTTTACTTCCGTTTTCCATTTTCATAATTAATGGCAAATGCGCATAACCTGGTGCTTTCCAGCCAATAGCGGAAAAAATTTCGACATGAATTGGAAGAGAAGAAATCCATTCTTCACCCCGCGTTACAATCGTTGTTCTCATAAAATGATCATCGACAACATGGGCAAAATGATAAGTCGGTAAGCCATCTGATTTTAAAATAACGATATCGATATCATTTTCAGCAATATTAATATCGCCACGAATTAAATCGCTGATTAGTGTTTTACGAAGGTGGTCGCCACTGCTACGAAAACGAATAACATAAGGCTGGCCATCTTGAATCTTTGCTAAAGCTTCTTGAGGAGATAAGTAACGACATGTCGCATATTTTCCATAATAGCCTGGCACTACTTTGGAAGCTTCTTGCGTCTTGCGAAGAAGATTGAGCTCCTCACTTGAACAAAAACACGGATATGCCAAATTCTTAGAAATTAAATATTTAATAACTGTCTTATATAAATTGGCACGCTTACTTTGCCGATAAGGTCCATAATTACCAATATCGCGATCCCCTAAATAACCTTCGTCGAGGGTAACACCAAATTCCGCCAATTGGGCAATTAGCTGTTCGCCACTACCTAAAATCTCTCTTTTTGTATCTGTGTCTTCCAAGCGAAGAAAAAAGACACCACCGCTATCTTTAGCTACCTTTTTAGCGACCATAGCGGTAAATAAGGAACCGGTATGTAAAAAACCAGTTGGCGATGGGGCAAAACGCGTTACCTGTGCTCCTTCTTTAAGATTACGGGGCGGGTACTTTTTTTCTAAATCTTCCAGTGATTCATGAATCTCTGGGAAGATTGCTTCGGCTAGGAGTGTGTAAGCATCCATATCGTTTTTCCTTTACTCTTAGAGTAACAATTTATTTTAACATATTATTTCGGTCTTGAATAATCACAGATTCTTCTTTATAATGATACTCGCATCTCTTCATGCAGGTGTAGTTCAATGGTAGAACACTACCTTGCCAAGGTAGTGTTCTACCATTGAACTACAC
>JAEWUY010000077.1 GCA_023396795.1 Bacillota bacterium
GACTAGGACTTCAATTTTCGATTGCTCGAGTTTGGTGATTTTCTTTTCCATAAATCTATATAATTCTCCTTAATAAAAATTCAATCGAGATAAAGTATAGAATACATTCGTATCTTATTCAAACGAAACACTAAAAATAGATGATATAAAATGGCTTTTGTCTACTTTGAAACCACAACTGGAGGATTATCTTTTAAATCACGATTTAACTTGACTACTAAATCTTGCAAAAGTTCTTTATTGAAATTTAAACGCTGCGCCAGTGCCTCATCATCACGTTTAATTTGAAAATATTCATAAGCTAGAGACAGTAACGCTCCAGATAGAAGATTTTTCTCGATATCAAATATGTTATCTGGATACAAAATAATAATTAGTTCGTTTAGGAGAGATATCGCGACTTCGCTGATTGCGGGATCTTTAGCAACTTGTTCAACGATACGTATCACGCTTTGGTAATTCTCGTTTACAAAAGGTGGTTCTAAGTTTTTTGGGACAACGGAGTATAATTTTGCATTTTTCGTAAACGAAACGGTTTGATCATAACCTCCATGAACAAGCAATAATAGCGGATAAGTAGCGACAAAAGCGTTAATATTTTTGCGTTTCATAAACCAAATGAGTAAATCCGCAAATTCATTAATGTTATACTCCCGAATATCATTAAGAGCGGTCAAAAGCACAAGACTGTCTTCTTCGTGTTTAAGAATGGAAATAATTTCATCTTTGCTTCTTTTTTGCGTTTTGTTGTCGTGTCGTTCGTAAGCGTGAATCATGCTATTTGCTTCATTTAAATACTCCTCAACCTCTTGAGAAATATAAGGAAGATTTTGATAATATTTCAATTCTTCAAAAGCTTCATCATATTTTTTTAGGGTCAAAAGGACTTCAAAATGAACCCGCATAATATTATATAAACCGTCTTTAAATTTGCTTTGATATTTCTTAATTAGTTGCAAGGCTTCTTCAAGTTGGCCGAGACCTAAATAAGCTGAAATGCGAAAAGAAATCGCATCAATATCAAGGTTATTTTTGGTTAAGTCTAATACAAGGTTATACTGCTTTTTTTCAATAAGAGTTTTTAAAGAATCCATATTATTATTATACCACAACCAAAGGTTATTAGGATGATTGCTTAGGCAATATCTAACGTTTGAGATACGCCCCAAACATAAGGCGTCCGCAGCATTTCCGCGTTAAAGCGTACGCCAAATGAGCCGGCATTTAAATACTCAAGAAAAGTAGCATAATGGTCATCGGTATAAACACAAACCGGAGCATCATCATAATTTGTCGCACCCTTTGCCTCGTCAAAACCATATTGCCAACCGACCACACGGCCAACACCACGACTATTGCTCGAATATGATTCATCTAAAGCGATATCTAATTCATGATAAAGAGGATATCCAGATGTTCCTGCTTGATAAGGGACGGCCGTTGCATAACCATCGGTCCGTGAGTATTCAGAGTAACATCGCGCTTCGTTTCCAAAGACAGAATAAGCACTACTATAACTACCTTTTAAAACATAATTGGCGGGATGTGTGCCAAATGTCGTGTAAAAGGCCGCAACATCAAGAGGATCGGTATAAGAGGCAGCGTCCGCTAAGGAAGGATTGTTTTGTATGTAATTAAATGAATAGTAAGTGTAAGTTTTCGTGCTTGTCACGGTGTAATAAGATCCGCTTTGTGAAATGGCTGTCGGGACAGTAACGCTTTTACCTTCATATAATGAACCATTGCTAACAATTGGATTAATTCGATAAGAGCCGGTTCCTGAACCAAGGTAAGTAAAACTTTCGCTAGCCCCGCTATTTGAATAATCGATATCGATGTCAACAAGATAAAGAATATTTTCGTTTGTTTCTATTTTGAAGTAGTTCGTATTTTCGACGTTCAAAGTCGCCGTCGTGTTGCTAGTTGAAAGATTTAATTGCGTCTGGTTAACGGTCGAAATATTTGGGCCATAAGAAACAACGGGTTTTTGACCATAAGAGCTTTCGGTCCGATAGGTAATGGCGATGCTTTCGATGCCACGAATTGAAGAAATATTATAAATTGCTCCAGGAGCAGAACCATCATTATAATGTGAAACATATGGCAACAAGACGATAAAATCGTTTGTACTATAACTTGGTTCGACGGCTCGATAATGTTCAAAAGAATAACCACCAACACTCTCTGAGTCATAATTGCCAGTACTATAACCACCAATACTTGTATACGTTCCGCTATCTAGCAAAAGAGAATATGAAATTCCTTCGGCGATAATATCATCTACCCCACGAATCAAGCACTGCATCATTGCGCTACTGCCATTATCGTAACAATTTAAATAGCCGATAACATCAACTGTATAGCCGTTTAATGAATTAATCATTGTATTGATCGCTGATGTATTTGACAAGTATCCATAATAAAGCGGAACAACAGTGAAACCTGCGAACTCGACTGTCGCATTACCACTAGAAACATATGATAACTCCACGTCTTCAAGCATAACTTTTCTTATTCCCATGCTTTGAGCATTAAGATATTGCTCGGAACTGGAGTTGGCCCCATTAACCCAAAAGCTTTCAGGAGTAACAAAGGTCGTAACCGGCGAGGAATTTGCTAAGTAATCAACGCTAATGCTGGGATTGACAAATTCCGGTAAATTATTATATAAAGTTGGAATTCCTTCAATGGTCAAAACGCTTCCTTCAGAGACAATCATGCTACTACGATAAACCATCATTCCAGCCACATTTCCGTTACGATCAGTGCTTTGCATATAAAAGTTTTTATAATTGCTGGAATCAATGTAATATTTCGTAACAGTACCCCAAGTTTTATATGAGACGTTCGTCGTACCGTCATTTAAACTATCGACAATTTCATAAAGTGAACTATAACCACTGGAAGGATTGAAATATACGTCACAATTGACGATTTCTCCACCTTCGCCATGAAGATCAACCGTCCGATCGAGAGTCAAAAGGCCAAGACAGGAAACGGCCATTAGTAAAGAACCGCCCAAAATTAAATTACGAAGTGTTGTTTTTGTCATTTGTTTACTAGCGTTTGTCAACCGCTTTGTTAATGATAACGGATTAAGATAGTATTTTGAATAAGATATTTGCTAAATTTGGAAATATAAATGAGAGTCAAGACTGTTTTTTGACCTTTTTTGAGTGTTAAAGAAGACAATCATAATTTACGTTATTGCATTAAAAAAACCACGATCAATCGTGGTCTTTGTAATAGTTGGTTTTTATTTAATTAAGCTATATGCATCATCGTCGACATATATCTTGCAATCTGGATGACGTTGCAAAATTGAACTGGGAACACTTTCCCTAATCGGCCCTTTGAGCAAATCCTTGATGGCTTTTGCTTTATTTTTACCAGTGGCAATTAAAACGATTTTTTTGGCGTTCATAATTGATTTTAAGCCCATCGTCACAGCCTTGGTCGGCACTTCGCTAATATCATTAAACAACCGTGAATTATCTTTAATTGTCGAATCGGTTAATTCGGCAATATGCGTCAAACTATCAAATGGAGTATTTGGCTCATTAAAGGCGATATGTCCATCACTGCCCAAACCGAGAATTTGTAAATCAATACCCCCATAGTTAGCAATTTCTTGATCATAGCTCTTGGCATATGCCAAGTAATCACCAACGCCCAACAAAACATGCGTTTTATTTTTATCAATATTAATGTGATTAAATAAATTATCGTTCATAAAGTAGCGGTAGGATTGATGATGATTTCCGTCAAGTCCAACATATTCATCGAGGTTAAAAGTAACAACCTTTTCAAAAGAAACGAGACCCTTTTTATAGGCCTCAATTAAGTTAGTGTAAACACCGAGTGGTGATGTGCCAGTAGCTAATCCTAAAACAGAATTGGGCTTTTGTCTAATTTGTTGAATAAACTCATCGGCGATCAAACTGCTAATCTTCTCGAAATTACCAATAATTATTTTCACGTTTTTGTCTTCTTTCTTACAAGATAAATACTGTGAATTATCATAACGCATCGCCTGACAAGTGTAAAATGGTTAAATACAAAAATAAACTTTCTTATCTTTTCGTGAGAAATAAAAAAGCGGCTTGATGTTTTAAGTCAAACCGCTGATTTTACGTGGCATCCTCTAGGCGATTCGAACGCCTGACCTACGGCTTAGAAGGCCGTTGCTCTATCCAGCTGAGCTAAGAGGA
>JAEWUY010000013.1 GCA_023396795.1 Bacillota bacterium
TGCCTACTCTCACCTGTAAATATATATTTCTTAGTTATGCTTCCATTACAGCCTTTATTTAGTGAGAATCCTTTCCTTCCGCCATGAATCATGATGGCCATATCCACGTCTTTTAATAAGCCCCTACGAATAAATTCTTTCTTGCCTCCATAGAACTTTATAACCCCTTCTTTTTTGAGGTTTTCATAAAATTCTCCAGATACTAATTCTTCGCATGGAACTGCAAATAGGCGGATTTTGCCACATAATTTGCTTAAAATATCTTGATTATTTAAACCTATGCCCACTCCATATATAGATGCACATTGGGTGTGATGCCCGCATGCATGAACAGCACCATTCTCTTTATTACATTGAGGATGATCGGGGATATATAAGGCATCTAGTTCTCCAAATACGCCAACACAAGGTCCTTCTCTTCCAGTATCAATATCTACATAAAATCCTGGAATGTTTCCGACCTCATGAACTTGGTATCCGAGTTCTTCAAATTTAGTTTTTAAATAGCGATGAGTATTCCACTCCTTGTATCCAAGTTCAGCATGATTCCAAATCCAATCAAGGACTTCTAAAATATCATCTTTTCGTTTTTCTATTGTGGTAAATAATTCTTCATAAACGTCCATACTATTCAACCATCACCTTATTTCCAATTAATCCTACATAGGCACCATTTCTAGCTTCTCCGCTATCTTCGTGGCAAATGAGCCATTTGTTGGTGCACCTTAACATGGGCTCTAATTGAGATTCTTTTCTTCCGACATTTGTTCCAAGAGGCAAAACAACAAGCATATTGAATTTGCTATCTCCGCTACTAATAGGGCAGTAATGAAGTGTTGTTGCATATATCTCAATCGCGGTCCTTTTGGGAACTAAAAATAGTTCAACTTTAGATAAATCATATTTGCCGTCGATAATATCCTTTCTTTCGCCTAGGACCAAAATGAAATCTTCGTTGGCTATATTAATTTCGCTTGATTTATGATATTCCAATGCAGAAGTAACTTTGTTAAATCCCGCGCAGTAACCAATTTGGATTGGCATACCGCCAAAATAATCTTGCTCAAATTTGAGATAATCAGGAGTATTTTCTAAAGCCTCATATTTAGCGACATATTTGACCCCTTTTTCGGGATAAGGTATCTTTTCTAATTCTTTTAGAGTTAGCGAAAAATCATCATTGATTATTCTTCCATATTTCTTAAAGGAGTTGCTAAATATACTTTGAATTAACATTATTTAAGAAGTCTCCAATCAAACAAAACACCAAGAGGAAAATCCTCATCATTAACTAATCTTTGATATATTTCAAAGCACTCATTAGGTGAGTGTATTTCATTAACAAGTTTTGTGACATTGAAACGCTTGCCTGCAATCATCTTGCATAGGGCATAAACGTCGTCTTCGTTTGTCCAATTGCCATTTGAAGAATCACATTTTGGTCTTGCACTATTATGAGCACCAATAATGGTAATCCCCGGACAATGAACTTGCTTATACCAATCAATATTCACGTCATTAATTCTTGTGCAACCAGATAAAGCAATTCTGCCTTCTTTTGCAACAACAGCAAGAGCGGTTTCTAATGCTCTTCCGCTGCCTGTAACTTCAACAATCGTATCAACGCCTTTTTCATCAGTAACATCTTTCACTTTTTGAACAAACTCGGCATCGCGTGGATCGAAAGCGTAATCTGCACCCAATTCAAGAGCAAGTTTTCTTCTTTGCTCGTTAAAATCAACCGCGATTAACGGATAGGCGCCCATATTGCGCGCGGTCATAAGCGCAAACATTCCAAGCAAACCTAAACCAATGACCATGTTGGATTCGCCTAATTCAAGCCTTGTTTTACGAAGACCACAAATGCCCATTGCACCAATAATTGTTAAGACAGCTTCTTCATCTTTAATATTATCTTTCACAGGAAAAACGCGACTTTCATCAACAAGTGAATAACTAGCGTGTGTGCCATGATAAACAAGGACTCTATCGCCAGCTTTGACTTTTTTGACATCGGTGCCAACTTTTTCTACGACACTAATCGCATCATATCCTTCTACCTTTGGCCATTTGCCATAGGCAAAAGTATTTGGCAAATCAAGGATATTTGCTCTTTCTGTTCCACTAGAAATAATAGTATAAATAGTTCTTGATAAAACTTGATTTGGACCAATTTCATCAGGAAGAGTTTTATCTACTAATTTCGCTTCTTTCAATGCTACAAATTGTATTTCTTTAATATTCATCGCTCTCTGTTCCTTTTGTGGCTAAACTTCTTCCGCCATCAACGACTAAATTGAAACCTGTAATAAATCTTGCTTCATCAGAAGCCAAATATAAATAAGCATTGGCCACATCATCAGTGGATGGAGTCATATGTAAATAATTAGTGTGTTCATACGAACCCTTGGTAACGTTTTGTGTTGGAATCATTCCTGGACATACACAATTCACGGTGATTCCGTATCTACCAACTTCTTTAGCCATAGATTTACTCATAGATATAGTTGCACCTTTAGCAGCGGAATATTCAGAATGCTTAACATGTCCATTTAATCCTACTACACTTGATGTATTTATAATACGGCCATAATTATTTTTAATCATATATGGAGTAACATACTTGCAGAAATAGAATGTTCCATATAAATTCATTTCAATAACCCGCTTAAAAACCGCTTCATCTTGTTCGTAGAAAAGCGCTCTTTTATTTCTAGCGGATCCGCCAGCAACATTGATAAGGACATCAATTCTTCCAAAGTCGCTAATCACTGCCTCGACAGTTTTTTTAACTTCCTCAGGTTTAGTAATATCGGTTTTGTAAAAACGGGCTTTACCACCAGTTTGATTAATTGCATTAACAACTTCTAAACCAGCTTCTTCATTTATGTCAATGACGGCAATAGTATCGCCTTTGCTGGCAAAAAGCTTAGCGGTTGTGCTTCCGATTCCTCCTCCAGCACCTGTGATTAAAACAATCCTATTCATCATAAAGTAACAGTTCCTCCGTTGCTTCCAACTAAGTTTCCTGGATTTTCTTCTGGGCTATTGGTACCACCAATATCATCAACAGCAACATTCTCATTAACCTTAATAGTGCCGCTGTTGACACAATTGACAAGAGTAAGGGTTTTGCTACCAGCAACACGGCCAATAAGTCCACCAACATTATAAGTTCCAGTAATGTTTCCGTGATTAACACAATTAGTTAAAGTGGAAGATGTATTCATCAATCCAGCAATGCCGCCAACAGAACCAGTTGATTCATTGACTACATTCATATAATTAACAACATCGGTAATTGTCGACATAGCATCATTTGCTCCCATAATGCCACCGGAATAATCGCCAGCAACTTGTATTGTTCCTTGGGTATTTCCTTGTTCAATTTCTTCAGGAGAATAGCCATTATAACAATTTGACATTGTTCCACCAAAGTCGCCAATAATGCCACCAACTCTTTTTACGTTTGTGGTAACAGTAATTGAACCATAGTTATAGCAGTTGCTAATCGTTGTTTTTCTTGCTGAACCAGCAATTCCACCAATATTTGCACTTCCACTAACACCACCAGCATCGGATGTAATATCAGCTTTATTGACACAATGTTCGATTGTACAAGAAGTAACATCGCCAGATGCAATGCCTAAAATGCCACCAATATATTGTGTGGTTGCTCCTAATATATGTCCTTCATTAACGCAATCTTTAATTGTGATTGTGTTTTTAATTGAACAACCAATAATACCACCAATAGTTTTTGTTGAAACTCTAATATCGCCTTTGTTGACACAGCCATCTATGAGAGTCTCTTTACCTTCGTTTTTTCCAACAATACCACCGGCGATACTCGACGAAGATGCAATGTTGCCATAGTTTTCACAATCGATAATTGTTGATCCAACTGACTCTGGACGGATATAACCGACAATACCTGCAGCAGTATCTTTGCCACTTACATTAGCATAAATTTTCACATTAGAAATGTCGGTTTTGCCGTAGAAATCGGCAACAATACCACCTGCAATAGCATACTCGCTGCCAGAGATATTTCCCTTCAAAACTAAGTTTTCAATGCAAGCACCACTAGTAAATGTGATAAGACCACTTCTTCCGTGATTATCACCATTTGTTCTAGCGGGTAAATCGACCCAAAGTTCATGATTGTTGCCATCAATGTGGCCAGAAAAAACCGACTTTGTTGTATTATTAATAAATGTTTCGATTGGATTTTCTTCCGTTCCGATATTTGTAATCATTTTAATATGTTGCCCATCGAATCCATTGGTGCATGCATCGGCAACAAAAGCCTCCCAGTCTGCTAGATTAGCGATTAAAAATGGCTTTTCTTCTGTACCATAAACAATTTCCGCTTCTTCTCTTTGTGCGCTAATTTCTTCAGTTTTTAAAACTTCACCGCATGCCGAACAAACATAAACGTTTTCACCTTTTGTGACATAACTAGCGGGTGTCGATAATTCTGTGCTCAAAATCATGTTGTGTGGAAGTTTTCCAGTAACATGTTTTTCATCTTTATAAGTCACGCCATCAACAACAAAGGAAGCCGTTAAAACTCTATCGCCTTCTTGTTTACAAGTGGCTTCTGTTATAACTTCAACATCAATGGTTGTTTCAATTTCTTTTTCATGTTCGCATCTTAAACAAATTACATGGGCAATGCATGATTCATCTTCACCCCACACAAAATTGGCGTGTGCATAATCATAATTATGGCCCAATGGAGCAATTGTTTCGGTATAGCTCTTCGATCCATCCTCTTTGCAAATAAAAGTTTTAATGCCTTCTTCTGTACATGTTGGTTCTTTGGTTATTTTTTCAGTGTAAGTACAAGTGGTTGGTTTGCTTTCTTCTTGTGCAGGAGAAGCACATCCACCCATGCCAACAGCTAACAAGCCAATGACGAATAATAATTTAATCTTTTTCATAAGAAAACTCCCTTATTTTATAGAAACACCTGTTAGAGGATTAAATAATCTAATTTGTTCGGTATCAAAAGCCACATCCAATTGGCTACCGTTTTTAACATCAATCAAAGAAGATGTTTTGATAATTAGTTTTTGTTTATTAACAAACGAATAAATAATTGATTCATGTCCCAATAATTCAGAAGCATCAACAACTAGTTTCAAAATCGTTCCTTTGGATTTTCCGTCTTCGTTAACAATTATATGTTCCGGTCTAATGCCTAACAAAACACTTAGTGATTCGTGTTTCTGATTGAAGGCTTTAACTTCAGCAAGACGGGTTTCAATCTCTTCGGCATCTTTTTCTAGGCTTGCAAGATTAATCTTCTTTTTCATTTTCTTGCTCGTTTTTTTGCTAGATAAAAGCTCCTTCATTTTTTCTAAATGAGATTGGTATTTTTCTAATAAAGCTGGTAACTCTTCTTCTTCATGAAGGGCTTCTTCTATAATGGCTTTTTTTAATTCACCAGGAATCTTAACTTCTATTTCCTCTTCGCCATTAATAAACAATTTATCGTTTTTAAATGTGGAATTTAGGAAATTAGTGGCAGGCGATCCAATGAACCCAGCCACAAATACATTAGCGGGGTTGCTATATAGTTCTTTAGGTGTTCCGATTTGTTGGATATATCCATCTTTCATAACTACAATGCGGTCCGCCATTGTCATAGCTTCTGTTTGATCATGTGTAACATAAATAGTTGTGGCACCAACCTTCTCATGAATCTTAATAATCTCCATTCTCATCTGGACACGTAATTTAGCATCGAGATTAGATAATGGTTCGTCCATAAGGAAGACTTTTGGTTTTCTAACAATTGCTCTGCCTAAAGCCACACGCTGTCTTTGACCACCAGAAAGAGCTTTTGGTTTTCTATCTAAATACTCAGTAAGTCCTAATATTTCTGCGGCTTCTTTTACTCTTCTATCAATTTCTTCTTTATCAACCTTTTTAAGTTCTAAAGCAAAAGCCATATTGCGATAAACGGTCATATGGGGATAAAGAGCGTAATTTTGGAAAACCATCGCAATATCGCGGTCTTTTGCTTCGATGTTGTTGATAAGAACATCATCGATATATAATTCGCCCGCGGTAATTTGTTCAAGCCCTGCAACCATTCTTAAGGTTGTGGATTTACCGCATCCAGATGGCCCAACAAAGACCACAAATTCTTTATCTTTGACTTCTAGATTAAAATCAAAAACAGCTTGAACATTGTTGTCGTAAATCTTGTTGATATTTATAAATTTTAGATTCGCCATTTTATTACCTCCTATAATTTCATACCCGTTGTGGCAATGCCTTCCACAAAGTATTTTTGGAATACTACAT
>JAEWUY010000034.1 GCA_023396795.1 Bacillota bacterium
ACGATCACCAGTATACATCTCAAAACACTGAAAGATTGGATATTAACGGGATGAAAAAGCAACTAATGAAGCTCGATATCTTTAAGTAAAATATGAAAATATTGGTCACCGGAGCAAACGGATTCATTGGCAAAAATCTCTGCCTTGAATTAAATAATAAACAATACATTGTTTTCGCTTTTGACTCCGATAGGAGCGAAGAACATTTAAAGAAATATATTGAACAAGCCGATTATATCATCCACCTCGCTGGCATTAATCGTCCAATGAGTGTTGAGAAATTTTATGATGGCAACACCAACTTTACAAAAGCCTTGATTGATTTAGTGATTAAAAGCAGAAAAAAGATTCCAATTTTGTTCTCTTCAAGTATTCAAGCAGAACTAGACAATGACTATGGCAAGTCCAAGAAGATGGCTGAAGATATTCTTTTTGATTTCATGAATAAGTACAACAATCCAGTTGTTATATATAGACTCACTAATGTCTTTGGCAAATGGTGCAGGCCGAATTTTAATTCCGTGGTCGCAACATTTTGTCATAATATTGCCAACAATTTGCCGATTGAAATTCGTGACAAAAATCATGAAATCAAACTAGTATATATTGATGATGTAGTTAAAGAGTTTATGACATGCATTTCCAATAGTCATTTTTCTTATGAAAGGAAAATTAAAGAGATTTTGCCGGCATACAGCGTTTCACTAGGAGATTTAGCTAGTAAACTTTATGGTTTTAGAAACACTCGCGAAACTTACTTTGTTCCAAACATATCTGGCGAATTTGATAAAAAATTATATGCAACTTATTTGAGTTATTTTGCTACAGATGACTTTGTGTATAGTTTGAAGATGAATAGTGATAGTCGGGGTTCATTTACTGAATTACTTAAAACGCTTAATGATGGTCAAATCTCGGTAAATATTTCGAAACCAGGCATTACTAAGGGAAATCATTATCACCATACAAAAAACGAGAAGTTTGTAGTAGTGAGCGGTGAATGCGAAATCAAATTTCGAAAAATCGGCACTAAGGAAGTATATTCCTACATCGTTAATGGGCATGATATTAAGGCAGTAGATATCCCCCCGGGCTATACCCATTCTATTAGAAACATTGGTAATTCCGATTCGGTGACAATAATGTGGGCCAGTGAATTATTTGATGAAGATAATCCGGACACCTATTTCGAGGAGGTCGAAAAAGATGGGCAATAAGTATAAAGTAGTTACAATAATTGGAACAAGACCAGAAATTATTCGCTTAAGCGAAACCATAAAGGCTTGCGATCAATACTTTGAACATATTCTGGTGCACACCGGGCAAAACTATGATTATGAACTCAATCAGATTTTCTTCGAAGAGTTGAATTTAAGAGCGCCTGATTATTTTTTAGAAAGCGCAGGCGAGCATCTTGGCGCAACAATTGGAAATATCATTGCAAAAAGTTATTCTCTTTTTAGAGACCTAAAACCTGATGCCTTATTGATTTTAGGCGATACCAACTCTGCTCTTGCCGCCATATCTGCAAAGCGTTTGAAAATACCCGTTTTTCATATGGAAGCAGGCAATAGATGTTGGGATTGGAATGTGCCCGAAATGATTAATCGAACCATTGTTGATCATATTGCGGACATCAATCTTCCATATACAGAAAACTCTCGTCGCTATCTACTTTCAGAAGGAGTTGACGGCAAAACTATTTTTGTTACTGGTTCGCCGATGAACGAAGTAATAACTAAAAACATAGAGAAAATTAAAAATAGCGACATACTAAATCGCTTGAGCCTAGAGAAAAGCAAATACATAATTATTTCTGCCCATCGCGAAGAGAATGTCGACATTGAAGAAAATTTTGCTGAACTTATTAATTCGATTAACGCAGTTGCAGATAAATATCAAATTCCGGTAATTTATTCAACTCATCCTAGGACAAGAAAATTTATTGATAAACGCAAGATTGTCTTTCATCCTCTTGTTAAAAATGTTAACCCACTCGGTTTTTTAGACTACGTTAAGTTGCAAGCTAATGCATTGCTTGTTTTAAGCGATAGCGGCACTCTCACTGAAGAATCGGCTATATTGGGTTTTCCGGGGGTTCTTATTAGAACATCGACGGAACGCCCTGAAGGTCTTGATGCTGGAACAATTATTGTTGGAGGCATAAAAAGCCGAGATGTTTTATCGGCTAGCGAATTAGCGATTCAAACATCAAATAAAATTAATCTTTGTCAATTGCCCGCTGATTATAAAAGTATCAGTGTGTCTTTAAAAGTCATAAAAATCATACAAAGTTATATTCACATCGTAAATAAAACAACTTGGCAAAAGTAAATAAACAAAATATGTCTAAGTTTTTATTTAATATTTGAAAGTAGCCAAATGAAACACGATAAGATAAAGGAAGCACTTAAGCAATTCTTCAAAAATGATTATTATCTTATAGATAATAATTTGCACGAACAAACGCTAACGCACATGCTCGGAATTTATCTTGGCCAAATATTTGTCAATTACAATGTTGATTGCGAGTGGAACAAGAATCTTCAAGGGCCCAAAGTAATCGATCTTCAAGTTCTAATGGAGATAATCAGCAGATATGTAAAAAACATTAGCCAAAGTACATCGTTAAATATAGCAAAGAAGTACGAAAGCGAAGTTATTGAACAGTTGGACAAATTTCTAGATTTATCATTTCGAAATTATGTTGTAGATAGCAATAAAGACCCTTATTTACTCATCGAATTCGATGAAACTCTAAAAAAAGTAACTAACGGCGGGAAGAATATGATTAAATCTATTAGACCAGATATTATTGTTCATCATCGAGGAACTAATGATAATTTAATCGCATTCGAAGTCAAGAAAAGACAAAGCAACAATAGATATAAACTTTTAAAATTTTTTGACTTAACCAAATTAACTGCATTAACACAACAGTTGGGTTACAAAAGCGCCTATTATATCGAGTTTAGCAACAACCTAAAATGGTCAGAAATCAATATTAATC
>JAEWUY010000101.1 GCA_023396795.1 Bacillota bacterium
TGACATCGTTTATAAAGAGCCACTGACAAGTACGGGTGAAAATTGTCCGTTATGTGGTAGCCCACTAGTCATCAAAAAGAGTAAACATGGAGAATTTATTGCTTGTAGTTCTTATCCGACTTGTAAATACATTAAAAAGTCTGAAAAAGCTTTACCACTATTCACTGGTGAAAATTGTCCGGTGTGCGGAAAGCCCCTCGTCATTCGTAAGTATGGTCGAAATAAATCATTCATCGCCTGTAGCGGTTATCCAACTTGTAAATATGCAAAAAATGAAGAACCGAAACATGACCATGATCACGACCACGACCACGAGGATCTTGGTAAGTGTCCTAAATGTGGGGGAGAGTTAAAACTTCGCAGTTATCGTAAATCCAAATTTGTGGGTTGTAGCAACTATCCGAAGTGCGATTATTCCGCAAAGTATCCGAAAAAATAAAGAGCAGATGGGTCAATCCATCTGCTTTTGCTATATAATAGACACATGGGAAAAATCAACGTTATTGGTGCGGGACTTGCCGGAGTTGAAGCCGCTCATTATTTAGTAAGCAAAGGCCACGAAGTTCATCTCTTTGAAAAGCGTCCCCAGAACATGACTCCCGCTCATCAAAGCGGACTATTTGCAGAATTAGTTTGTTCGAATTCCTTAAAAAGTAATCGCCTTGATAACGCCTGTGGACTTCTAAAGGAAGAAATGCGAATTATGGGCTCGATAACGATGGAGGCTGCTCGTAAAACAAGTGTGCCAAGCGGCAATGCTTTAAGTGTTGATCGCGAGTTATTTGCTCAGGAAATTACAACAAAAATACTGCAAAACAGGCATATTTTTGTGCATCATAACGATATTTCCGCGCTTTCTGATGAATTGACCATTCTTGCGACTGGTCCATTGACGAGCGATAAAATGGTCAATGAACTTAATAAAATAATTGGTGAAGAAGCTTTATCTTTTTATGATGCGAGCGCTCCTATCATTAGCAAAGATAGCATCGATTTTTCAATTGCTTACTATAAATCGCGATATGAGCAAGGCGATAATAGTTACATTAATTGTCCAATGAATAAAGAAGGCTATCTTCGTTTTGTTGAAGAATTAAAAACGGCTAAAACCGTTCAGCTTCATGATTTTGAAACCGATTATTTTGAAGGTTGCTTACCAATTGAAGTCATCGCTAAAAGGGGCATCGACACCCTTCGTTATGGTCCCCTGAAACCCAAAGGCCTGGCTTTAGATCGCAGCCATCCGCCTTACGCTGTTATACAACTGCGGCAAGATAACGTTATCGCCAGTCTTTATAATATTGTTGGCTTTCAAACCAACCTTACGTATCGAGAACAGGAACGCGTTTTTCGGATGATTCCTGGTCTTGAAAAAGCCGAATTTATTCGTTTTGGTTTAATGCATCGGAACACTTATATTAATGCCCCTCTAGCCCTTAACGATAATTTAACTTTGAAAAAAAAACCTAACGTCATTATTGCCGGACAGCTCTCCGGCGTCGAAGGCTATGTTGAAAGTGCCGCGACCGGTATTATCGCAGGGATTATTGCCCATCATTTGGCAACGGACCGAGAGCCATCTTTGCCACCTTTATCAACAATGATTGGCTCGCTAATTAGTTATATTACTAAAGCTAATCCAAAAAACTTTTCACCAATGAATGCAAATTTTGGCATATTAATCGACGCAAATAAGCGTCATCGCGAAGAAGATGCTCAACGGGCCCTTGCTTCAATTCGTGAATATGTGAAACAAACCAATGAATAAACAGACGCAAGAATTTTTAGATCATTTACGTCACGAACGACTCTTTTCGGAACGCACCCTTGATTCTTATCGTCGTGACGTCGAGAAGTTTTATAATTATTTGCACAGTGAAGGGCTGGGCATGGATGAGGTAAATGCGGCAGTTATTCGCAATTTTCTATCAATTGAACTACAAAACGGAATTTCGAAACGTTCTTGTTCACGTCGCTTAGCGTCTTTACGCCATCATTATGAGTTTCTCAAAAATAAAAAGTACATTAAGTCAAACCCTTTTGCTTTTATTATGTCCCCTAAAAAGGATATTCGTTTTCCAAAAGTTTTATACTTTGAACAAGTCGAAAAACTTATTCAGGAAAACGCCAAAAGAACTGATTTTTTGGCGAGGCGAGATAGTGCGATTATCGAACTACTATATGCCTCTGGTCTTCGGGCTGAAGAGATTATTAACATGAAATTTTCGGACATCGATTTTCGAAGTCGGGCCATTCGTGTTTTGGGTAAAGGCAACAAAGAAAGAATCGTTCCTTTTTCGCTAAATGCGAAAGAAGCAATCGAAATCTATCGAGACACAACGCGTCTTGAACTTATGAAAAAAGACGAATTATTACAAGATATTCAATTCTTTTTCTTGAATTCGGGAGGAAAAAAATTAACAACTCGAGGGCTTGAATATATTTTACATACAGTCGAAAAGAAGACAGGTCTTTATCTCGGACTTCATCCTCATTTATTGCGTCATTCTTTTGCGACTCATTTGCTTGAAGGGGGTGCTGATTTACGCGTGATTCAAGAACTGCTCGGACACGAGAGTTTAAACACGACGCAAGTTTATACCCACGTTACTCAGGAAGCGATGAAAAGCCAATATCTTTTCGCTCATCCTCGAGCCAAGAAAAAGTAAAATAAGACTGCATATCGGGGTATGATACTAAGTATCATGCCTCATTTTTTCTTTCCTTGTCTATGCACTGGCGCGTATGTTATAATAAATCGGCTCTCAAAAGAGAGACTACACACACTATGGATTCAACGTCCTAGTCTCATCACCGCCACGGGGCAAAGATGAGGGACAGTTGTTCGAAGTAGTGGAGGTTCAAACAAATTGGAGGTTCACACATGAGTGAAGAAAAGAAAGTCGTCGAAGAGACTAACGTCGAAACGACGCAACAAAGTGATGTAATGAGCATGGTTTTGCATGATGAAAGTCAACCGATCATTACGATGAAAAAATTATTAGAGGCTGGTGTCCACTTTGGTCATCAAACTCGCAAATGGAACCCAAAGATGGCTCGTTTCATCTACGGAGCTCGCAACGGTATTTACATTATTGATTTAGCCAAAAGCGCTAGCGCAATTAGCGAAGCTTATAAAGCTTTGTTCGATATCGTCTCACAAAATGGTAAAGTCCTTTTTGTCGGCACAAAAAAGCAATGTCAAGAAGCTGTGACAGAAGAAGCTTTACGTTCTGGCAGTTTCTACATCACCAATCGGTGGTTAGGTGGAACTTTAACAAACTTTAAAACGATCGAAAGCCGCATTCGTTATCTTAAGTCTTTGGAAGCCAAAGAAACTGATGGGGCTTTTGAAAGACTACCGAAGAAAGAAGTCGCTCTTTTAAGAAAAGAAAAAGATAAATTGACTTTTACCTTATCGGGTATTAAAGAAATGCGCCGTTTACCGCAAGCTGTTATCGTCGTCGATCCCGAAATCGAACATAACGCCGTTCACGAAGCTCGCAAACTCCATATTCCTGTGTTCGGAATTGTTGATACCAATTCTGACCCAGATCTATTAGACTATCCAATTCCTGCTAATGATGATGCAGTCCGTTCAGTTCGTTTAATTATTAGCGTCTTGGCCGATGCCGTGGTCGAAGCCAAAGGTGGAGTCCCGGTTGTCGCTTATACTAAAGACGAAGGCGAAGAAGTCACGATGAAAGATGCGATTCGTCAAGCCGATAAAGAAAATGCTGAAAGAATGGCCGCTATTCGGGCCGCTCGTAA
>JAEWUY010000050.1 GCA_023396795.1 Bacillota bacterium
TAGCTTAAATTTTTACAACGGGCGGTGTAAATTTCTTATACCGCCCTCCTTTATATAATGATTAATAAACAAAGTTTCTTGTTTACCGATTATTGTATAATGTTTACGGAAGGATAATAAACATATGGCCAAACGAATCCTGCTGGAGGACATCGCTCGCGAAGTCGGCGTGACCAAAGGCTTAGTTTCTCGCGCTCTTGCTGGGAAATATAATGTATCGGAAGAAATGCGAAGTCGCATTGTTAAGAAAGCCGCCGAGCTTGGGTATGATAACTCGAATCTGCGCAGCCGTCCGGCCCCAATTAGTCGCGTACTGCTTGTTATTTCTAGTCGCATTCTATTAAAAGAAGACTATTGGCAGCCGATTATTAAATCAGTGACATATGTCTTGGATCTCAACTCGATAATTTTGGAGTATTTTGTTTATGACGAAAATAAAATAAACGATCAATTACTGAGCAAATTATCTTGCACTGATTGTGGCGCTTTCATCGTCATTCACTCCAATCCCAAAATTATTAATGAAGAATTGAAGCGCACAAAAAAACCAATTATCGAAGTGGACCCCAAATCCTTTCATAGTGATGGCGTTACCCAAGTCAAGTTTTCTAACTACGATTCAATTTACTTGGCTACCCAGGATTTAATTGAAAAAGGACACCGCATAATTGCCTTTTATGGTTCGGATATGCATGCGACGTCATTTCGGGAACGGCACGAAGGTTTTTTAGCTTCAATTGAAGCCCACAAAGATTTAGATGTTGAAGGCGTTTCAATCAACTTTGATAATTCAAACCTTGATTATGCTGACGATGAACTATTAGTTAAGACTTTAAAAAACAAGAAGATTACGGCTCTTATCTGTGCTAATGACATTATTGCCCTTGGGGCTTATAAGACAATTAAGAGCCTCGGTTTATCAATTCCTGATGATATTTCGGTCATCGGTTTTGACAACATTAAAGACGGCGAGTATGTTGTTCCGCGGCTGTCAACCTTTGACGTGCCGCGTGAAAGACTAGGTCGTGAAGTTGGTAATTACTTGATTGGGGTTTTTTCTGATCGGCAGCTACAGTATTCGCAAATTGTTGTGCGCTGTATCTATATCCCTAAAGACTCAGTCAAAAAACTCAATTAAGGAGAAACATTTATGGTCAAAAACGAAAAGAATATTGTTAATATACCGTGGGAAGAAAGACCCAAAGATTTTAAAGGACCTCTTTGGCGTTACTCCCAAAACCCGATTATCAAACGGAATCCACATAATAACTTAGCCCGCGTTTTTAATTCCGCACTAGTTGCTTATCGTGATGGTTTTATCGGCGTTTTTCGTGGTGAAACCATTACGGGTGTGCCCCAACTTTATGTTGGTCGTAGCCTGGATGGTATTAATATACAAATCGATGATAAACCCATTAGTTTTGTCGATGAAAGCGGAAATAGAATTCACACTAATTATGGCTATGATCCACGCTTAATCGCTATCGAAGATGTTTACTATATTGTCTGGTGTGAAGATTTTCACGGACCAGCTTTAGCAATAGCTAAAACGATTGATTTTGTCACTTTTGTTAAGTTTGAACATCCGTTTTTGCCTTTTAATCGCAATGGCGTATTGTTTCCACGCAAAATTAAAGGCGAATATGCTATCCTATCGCGTCCTAGTGATTCGGGGCATACCGCATTTGGCGATATCTTCTTATCACGCAGTCGCGACCTTCAATATTGGGGCAAACATGCTCACGTAATGGAAAGAGGTTATGAGTGGTGGAACGGCACCAAAATTGGTGCTGGCTGTAATCCAATTGAGACAAGCGAAGGTTGGCTACTTTTCTTTCACGGTGTCTGTAACACGTGTAATGGCTTCGTCTATTCTATGGGAGCAGCGTTACTCGATTTAGAAGATCCAAGTAAGGTTCTATATCGCTCTGCCGTTTATTTATTAACACCCGAAAAGGACTATGAAACAACAGGATTTGTTCCAAACGTTGTTTTTCCAACTTCAGCCTTAGTTGATCAAAGCACAGGCCGTATTGCCATTTATTATGGCGCGGCTGATACCTATACTTGCTTAGCTTTTACAACAGTTGATTTGATTGTTGATTACATCAAAAAACAAGCTCGATAAGAACAAAAAAATGGAAACCACTTTAATTGCCAAAAAACAAAGTAAATGGCACGGACTCGGCAAAAGAATTAAGCAAGCTCGCTTTCTTCTTTTAATGATTTTACCGGCAGTGGCTTTCTACTTTATTTTTTCTTATATACCTATGTATGGAGTGTTGATGGCCTTCACCAAATACTATCCGCGCCTAGGCATTCTTGGTAGTCTGCAACAGCATTGGGTTGGTTTAGAAAACTTTTCCATTATTTTTAATAATGACCCAGAGTTTTTGAATGTTTTGCGTAATACAGTCTTGATTGGTTTAGGCAAAATTATTATTGCTTCCGTTTCAGCAATTACCGTTGCTCTATTAATTAATGAATTAAGAATGCGACGGTTCAAGAAGACAGCCCAGATTATTGTTACCTTCCCACACTTTTTGTCGTGGGTTGTTTTGGCCGGCTTTATCAACGTATTATTTTCAAGCACCGGCATAGTCGACGATATAATCGTTGCTTTAGGTGGGACACGCATCAACTTTTTAGCTGACAAAAGCTTCTTTCTAACCATGATTTTTGCCAGTGATGTTTGGAAAGAAGCGGGCTGGAGTTCCATCATTTATCTAGCGACGATGGCCGGTATCTCACCTGAGCTTTATGAAGCGGCGGATATCGATGGTGCGACGCGCTTACAAAAAATTTGGCACATCACTCTTCCAGGAATTAAATCCACAGCCATTCTCCTTCTAATCTTGTCGGTCGGCGGCATTCTTTCAGCAGGGTTTGACCAGATTTTTAATCTCTATAATCCTTTAGTCTATGAGGTTGCAGACATTCTTGATACCTACATTTACCGGCAAACCTTTACTAACTTAGTTAATCCCGGAATTGGAACAGCGATTGGGCTATTTAAATCGATTGTCTCTTTCATTCTTGTTTTGCTGGTTGATCGCATTGCCAAATTATCAGGGGAAAGAGGAATTATTTAATGGCAAAAATTAATAAATATCCTCAGCTAGAAAAACTTCCCTTAAGAGCGAGCCGCAAAGGGACGAATACACGTTTTGGCGGCCTTGATATTTTCATTTTTATCATTTTAATTTTTTATGTTATCGCCGTTATTTTTCCGTTTTATAATGCGTTTGTTATCTCAATTTCATCGGAGTATGCCTATTTCAACGCCGAGCTTTTATTGTGGCCACAGGAAATCACTTTTGATGCTTATACAACTGTTTTTGCGTCGCAACAGTTATGGAATGGTTTTGGCATTACGATGGTCTTGCTCATTTTAGGAACAGCGTATCAGTTATTTTTCACGGTTATTACTGGTTACGCTTTGTCGCGTGATAAGTGGTTTGGTAAAAACTTTGTCATGAATATGATTATCGTGACGATGTTTTTTGGTGGTGGTCTTGTTCCTTATTATTACCTAATTACTTCGTTGGGTTTATATGACACTATTTGGGTCATGATTATCCCTGGAGCAATTGACACATTTAATATGCTGTTGATGCGTAATTATTTTGCTTCACTACCAAAAGAACTCGAAGAAAGTGCGCGGATTGATGGCGCGAACGATATTCAAATTTTTGTCAAAGTATATTTACCGCTTTCTTTGCCAATGCTGGCCACAATTGGTCTATTTTTTGCTGTCGGCAACTGGAACAGTTGGTATAACGGTATGCTCTTCTTAGAAACAGCAAATTTAAAACCTTTGCAACTTGTTTTACGGGAAATGATTGCTAGCATTGCATCAAATATTGAAATGCCTGGCGGCCCGAATGTTTATAGCGAAGGTCTAGTCATGGCTTCAATCTTCTTTACGATTGTGCCAATGATGTGTTTTTACCCGTTCTTACAGCGATATTTTG
>JAEWUY010000099.1 GCA_023396795.1 Bacillota bacterium
TAGCAAGGCTTGTAAATAATAAACATCTTCTAAAGATGTAACTTTCATGGCTTTCTTATCGCCCATTACAAGATGAACCGGCATAAACGTTTTAAAGATCAAACCAGCATCATCGGTGCTATTAATCTCGTCTTTCATGAGATGGTGGGCAAGATAAATCATGCCGACTTTAAAAGCTTGCGGTGTTTGAATACGATAAACGTTTTTCCGTTCCGGCATAAAACCAATTGCTTCCCCATCAAAGGAAATCGCGGCCGTATCATCACTAGCTAAAGCAGTGGTAACAGCGTTGTACTTTTGTGCACCAGAAATGCATTCGCTAATAATGCGCTTACTAATTAAGGGACGAGCGGCATCATGAATAAGAATAATATCATCATCACTAGCGATTGTTTTAACAAACTTAACTCCATTAAAGCTGGATTGTTGCCGTGTGCTACCACCTATAATAATATGTTTAACTTTAGTAAAATTATTGTCTTGAATTAGTTGGCTTAAATAATCGACATGATCTTTTTTAGCAACTAAAACAATTGTGTCGATTGCCTCAACATCGTGGAAACTTTTGATGGTGTAGCAAATTAGAGGTTTGCCGTCGATTTGATAAAATTGCTTAGGCAAATCATCATTAAAACGATGTGAGCTTCCGGCGGCGAGAATCAAAGCGATATTCATAATTAATCCTTCTTTGCGATGATTGATTTTTCTTTCTTTTCAAGCATCGACGCAATGGAAATCGAATCGATAATCAGTTTCATAACTTTTTCAAGTTCACTATTGGAAGTATAGTCGGCAACACATATGTAATTGACACGCCCATCTTCATAAATTTGTTCGACTTTATCTTTTTTACCACGAGGATAAACGGCAATTGAACGTCCGCCGTTTTGTTTAACAAGAATCATCATGGGAATATCTGTCATTCCATCTCCCAAATAAACAATATTGCGATAAGGAATACGACGAACTGGTGTTTTTTCATTAAGACGATCATCATCAGTGGCTTCAATTACGCCTTTCGAAATTCGAAATAAATGCTGTGTCTTCTGTGTATAATTGACGGCAAACTTGGGCCAAATTGGTTCGCCAGTTTCATCATCAAATAAAAATTCACAACCGTAAATCATTTTAAATTCTTTAGCGATACTGCAACCATCGATGATTTCCTTAGTGCCTGAGGAAGTTAGATAATGCTCAACTTTGACGCCATTTTCTAAACCATAAGCATTGATGCGATTGAACCAGGTTGTTACACCTTCAAAATACTTAATATCTTTGCCAAGGCTTTGTAGCCATTCACGCGTCATTTTGACGCCTTTTTGTTTGGCCATGCAAATCATCATATACATGTAAGATAAAATTCGTTCCACTCCGGTTTTGGCTGAGAACTCACCAGTTGCTCCCCAAAATTCGCGTGGCGTAATTCCTAACGCCGGAATAAAACTATAGTTTTGCATATCTTCGGGTGTCAGCGTTTTATCAAAGTCATAGATAATCGCCATGATTGGTTTTCCTTCCATATTTATACCTCGCAAAAATATTATCATTGGATAATATAAAAGTCAATGTAGCCTATGCTTCAAACCCTCGCTACCATCGATGCTTTTTCTTCCTCGATAACCTTGCAAGGATAAATCATGTAAGATAGAATAATTAAGCAACAAATAATATTTGTTTGGAGGGTAGTAATGCCGACGTGGTTAGAATGGACATTAATTGGAATTGGGGGAGTAGCGACTCTCTATGTTCTTTTCCTGTTCATTGTGCTTTTTATCATTTCCAAATTTAATCAACGTCTAAAAAAGAGGAGGGAAGCTCTTCGTCTCTTACTTGCTCAAAGAAAAGATATTACTTTGGGGTTATACAAGTTGACGGTGGAAGCTAAAATAAAAATCCCCCTTACTCTTAAAAATAAAATTAGTGAATTAGCGAATAAAGAAATTGGACTTTTTAATAGTTACGAGATTTTTGACTATGCTCCCGAAGTAATTAAAATAACGAAGGCTTTACTAGAAGTTAGTGACGAAAGTAAAAGTTTGAAGAAAAACGAAAAGGTTGAGCAATTTCGCAAGGAGCTAACACAGTTAGATGAAATTAAAAGACAGCATATCGCTATCTATAACTCTGATATTAATGGTTATAATTATTGGATAGGGCTTATGTCCTACCGTCATATATTATCTGCGCTTGGTTATCATCCCAAAAAGCGCATTGAATAGAAAGGTCATCATATGAAAAAACCGATTATCCTCTGCATTATGGACGGATATGGCATTCGTCACGCCGAAAAAGGCAACGCTATTTTAGCGGCTAAAAAACCTAATCTTGATAAGATATTTTCATCCTATCCGTACACGGAAATTGCGACTTCTGGAGAATTAGTCGGTCTTCCTGATGGTCAAATGGGCAACTCCGAAGTCGGACATTTAAATATCGGCGCTGGTCGTATTGTTTATCAGTCATTAACACTTATTAACAAAGCGATTCGCGAAGGTACATTTTTTCAAAATGAAAAATATTTAAAAGCAATGGAACACGCTCAGAAAAATGATTCTAAATTGCATATATTAGGGCTTGTCAGCGATGGGGGCGTTCACTCACACATTGAGCATTTTATAGCTATGCTACAAATGGCTAAAAATTATGGTCTTAAAAAAGTTTTTATTCACGCTTTTATGGATGGGAGAGATGTCGACCCACAAATTGGAGCCGCTTATATTCAACGTTTACAAGATGAAATGGATCGCCTTGGTCTTGGCGCTATTGCGGATATTTCTGGTCGCTATTGGGCGATGGATCGAGACAAAAATCTTGATCGTGTCGATGTAAGCTATCGGGTTATGGTCGACCACGATGGACCATCTTTTACCGATCATCAGCAATATTTTAAAGATCAATATAAGTTTTTACCCACTATGGGGATGGATGGCAGCGACGAATTTGTTATTCCTCATTTTAATCGCAACGTTGATGGTCGTATTCAGGATAATGACGCGATTATTTTTATGAATTTCCGCCCAGATCGGGCCATCGAAATATCTTCAGTTTTCACAAACCCGACTTTTTATGCGAATCCCGCAAAAAAGGCTGATGGTTCCTATGCTTTTAAACCATATTTGCCAAAGCATGTTCTGCACAATCTTTTCTATGTTTGCACAATGAAATATGCCGAGTCTGTCAAGGGCGAAATCGCTTTTCATTTACCCACTTTAGATAACGTCCTTGGTGTTTATTTAGCAGACCACGGCTTTTCACAACTTCGAATTGCGGAAACGGAAAAGTACGCTCATGTCACCTTCTTTTTTGATGGCACTGTCAATTATGATGGGGTCGAAAAACCAATTTTGAAAAATAGTCGTCGCGTCTTGATTAATTCCCCGAAAGTTGCAACCTATGATTTGCAACCCGAAATGGCCGCCCATCAAGTAAAAGAAGCACTTATAAATGAATTAAACAAAGGCGACCTTGATGTTGTAATATTAAATTTTGCAAATTGTGATATGGTCGGACACACCGCCATTTTCCCCGCAGTTGTTAAAGCTGTGGAAACGATTGATGCTTGTGTTGGTGAAATTTTTGATTGGACGCAAAAAAATGGCGGAGTCATGCTTATCACTGCCGATCATGGTAACGCCGAGGAAGTGTTTGACGACGATGGTCGGTCGATTACTTCTCATACCAAAAACATCGTTCCTTTTTGCGTTACAAAACCAGGTTTAAAGTTAATGCCGGAAGGTGGGAAACTCGCTAATATCGCACCAACTATTTTAGATTTACTTGGAGTCGAAAAACCGCTCGAAATGGATGAATGTTCACTTGTTGTGAAATAGTTTAAAAATTTAAATGAAGAAAAACACGGTTTGACCCGTGTTTTTGTTATCAACAAGATGACGAATGACTTTTCCTAAAGTGTTATTTTGATATGTTCGTTTTCCTTGGTGATAACTTCGATTAGAACGAATCGTCGATTATGACGATGGAAGTGGCGAATGGCGCGGCAGAGTTTTGGCAGAACTACATTAAGTTTGTCATCGATGTTAACCTCACCTTTCCTTAGAATGAAACGCAATGTCGGGGCATTGATTAACATTGTTGGAAAGGCGATTCGTATTTTTTTGCCTTTATCGGAAATTATGATTTTCATTATTCAACAACGATACTAACTTTATCGCCGTCACTGGAGTCGATCTCAACGAGTTTGCCGATGACGCCTTGATCAATTAAGGCAAAAATTTGATCCCATTTGATATTCTTTAAAGCCTCATTACCATTGATTTCCGGCATACTGGCCCCTCCGTCGAGCATAATCCTCACGAGGCTAATTGGCAGGTTGATTCGCACCTTATCCCCATCGGTAGAGTCGACGATTATTTTTAAAATCATTTTGTCGGCGGCTTTTCTTTCCTCAAGGGGAACGACTTTGGCTTGTTCGCGAAATTTGTCGTTTCCAAGCAGTTCATCGACACTGATATCAAAGATGTTAGCGATTTTGACTAAAAGCGTGACATCAGGTACAGAGGAATCGGTTTCCCACTTGGAAACAGCTTGCGAGGAAATTCCGACCTTGTCACCCAACTCTTCCTGCGTGAGTCCTTTATTTTTTCTTAATCTTGCGATTCGTTGTCCTAAACTTTCTTCCATGGTATTGCCCTCCTTTTTGAGCACCTTCATTGTAGGGTTATTAAACGATAAAAAACAGCGACTAGTGGTTGCTTTACTAGAATCGTAGTTGTATTTGAACTCAACTGCTGGTTGTGTTCATATAATCAAGTTTAGTTTTTAAATTATATTTAAATAATAGTAGCAATAATTTCATTGGCGAAAAGTTGCCCTAATTTGATTGTACTGAGTGAATCATAGTGGGCAATGTCAGGATTACTACTTGGTTCTTTGTCGTATTCAAGCCCCGAGACGATGGTGTCAATATAACGATTAGTAGTTGATAATGATGCGACTTCGCTTTTAGCTTGATTGATAATTTGATAATCAGTCCATAGTGATGAATCCGATATTCCGGCATCGACAAAATAAAGTTCATCAGTATAATCATCTAAATCAGAACGAACGGCATCGACAAAATCAATTAGATTATTTTTATAAGCTTGTGAATAAGGGCTAAAAGCATCAGATTCACCTTGCATCCAACACATGGCTTTTATTTGCGCGTCATAGTGCTTGCTAATTAAGTAATTCATCGCCCCGGAAGTGAAATTAATAAAAGCGGCGTACAATTCACCGGCGCTAGCAAATAAGGAGGGCGCTCGCCACTGCGTATGAAGATTACTGCCACCCCAAGCATATTTAAGAATAATGAATAAATCATCGGGATAAGTAGCATTTAAATGATCGGCTAATCCTAATTCTGGACCGATATAACCAGGAGCGAAACCTTGCCCAAGACTTGTCGGAACAAAATTACCATTCGAGGAATGTCCGCCATTTTCCAGAAAGTAATTAATTAAAACATTATCGTAACCGGATTCATATTTAGCATAATCCAAAGTATCAGATTTTTCTTTTAAATAAGAAACACTACCAACTCCTGAGGCGTTTGATTGGCCGTTAAGAAGAATAACAGTGGCCTTTTTATTTGCTCCATCGGGAAGTGAGTTGTTAAACGTAAAATTACTTATGACTGAGCTCGGAACAAAATATGTAATGCGAAAACTAGCGACACAGCCCAAAATGATGGCCGTTAGGAGCATTATCAATATTGATAAATATAATTTGTTTTCTTTGAGAAGTCTTTTTATCATTTTTATTCTAACGCTCATTTTTTCACTTTATATAAATAACTTCAACCAATAAAAAAAGACCTTTTACCAAGGTCATTTTTTTGAAGTTGGTGCGCTGAATGAGACTTGAACTCACACAGGTTGCCCTATACGCCCCTCAAACGTACGCGTCTACCATTCCGCCACCAGCGCACACTTTGCTTGACAGCGAAAGTAATTATAAATAAAAGCGTAATAAATATCAATTACACTAATTGGAAAATTTCTGTGCAAATGAAGAAGTAAATTAATAGAGCCGAAACATCGACAACAGTAGTAATGAATGGGGCACTAATAATGGCTGGGTCCTTTTTAAGAGCCTTGACAATCATAGGAATTGTCACACCAAGCGTTTTGGAAATGACAATTGTGAAAAACAAAGTTATCGAAACCATGCCACTTATTTTCATTCTTTCAAATAATAAAGGTGTCCCAATAATTCCCTCAGGAGCGTAATGGACAATGCCAATGTACATTTCAATTATAAAAATAATAAAGGCGGCAACTGAAACCATTAACCCAACAAGCAAGGCGACCCGAAATTCCTTCCATAAAATATGAGGATAGTCTTTGGGACCAAATTCCCCAACAGCGATACCACGAATCATTAGCGCGATAGTTTGACCGCCTGAATTTCCACCCGTATCCATTAAAACGGGAATGAAAACTGAAAGAATGGCGAGTGAGGACAAGACGTCTTGAAACGAAGAAAGAACCACGGAAGAGAATACGCCAAGAATCATTAAGACAACGAGCCAAGGCATGGTTTTGATGGCCATCTTCAAAACGCCAGTATCTTTATAAGAATCTTCTAGAGGTGTTACTAAAGCCATTTTGGACATATCTTCAGTCGCCTCTTGTTCCATAACGTCAACAATATCGTCGATAGTGATGATTCCCGTTAATCTTTGATCTTCATTTAAGACCGCCATGGCCGTTAGGTTATAACGTTTAAAGATGGAAGCGACGTCTTCTTGGTCGGTATTGACACCGACTGTGAAGGCAGCTTTATCAGCAATTTCGTCTAATGTTTGTTCGGGTTTAGAAAAGACAAACTGATCAAGATCGATGGTACCGACAAAATTACGTTTTTTATCTAGAACGAAAATTGTATAAATGGTTTCGGCATCTTGACCAATGGCGCGGATTTTTTCGATGGCTTCTTTAATTGTTAAGTCATTACCTAATTCGATATATTCTGTCGTCATAATCGAACCGGCAGTGTTTTCTTTATAATTTAAGAGACGATTAATATCACTCCGCGTTCTTTTATCAACAACTTTAAGAATACGAGAAACAAGATTGGCAGGCATTTCCTCCATGAAGTCGACGATATCATCAGTGTATGAAGCGTTAAGTAAGTTGACAAGATCCGAGTCGGTGAATAAATGAATAAGCTTCTCTTGAACTTCTGAAGAGAGATCGGTAAAGAATTCGGCAGTATAATCGCTTTTGACCACCTTGAAAATGAAGACTAAGTCACGAATGTCGCTTATATCATCAGCGGCTTCCGCTAAGTCAATAGTCGGAATGGCTTCAAACAACTGTCGAAGTTTTTCTACCTGACGGTTTTTAATTAGCTCTTCAAGTAATGTGATAGAAACGTTCTCTTTTTCCATGGTTTTGACCTCCCTGTTGCCATTATAAACCGACTTTATTATTAAAATAAAGAAATAACGGACATATTGTTAATTTCAATAAAAAAGTATGATAAAATACAATGGTCAAATGAGGTAATTTTCTATGAAAGTATTAATTGAAACGAGTGCTCGGCATATTCATCTTTCCCCTGAACATCTTGAAGTGTTATGCGGAAAGGATTTTGCCCTTGAAAGCAAAAAACCACTGTCTCAACCAGGCCAATACGTTAGCACGACAAGACTCGATGTAGTCGGTCCGAAAGCAACGATTAAAGGTGTTTCGGTTCTTGGTCCGGTGCGCCCAAAAACGCAAGTTGAAGTATCAATGACAGACGCTCGTAGTCTTGGCGTTATTGCCCCAATTCGCGAATCTGGTGATGTAGTCAAAAGTGCGCCGATTAAAATTGTAGGTCCTGTCGGTAGTGTTGAAATCGAAGAAGGCGTTATTATTGCCAAGCGTCACATTCATATGACAACCGAAGATGCCGCTAAAGCCGGTTTAAAAAGTGGCGATGTTATTATGATTGATGTTACGACTCCTGAAAGAGGCATCATTTTTAAAGATGTCGTTGTTCGTGTCAGCGATCGCTTTGCGACAGCTGTCCATATTGACACCGATGAAAGCAACGCCGCCAACGCTTGTGCTGATGGTTGTGGCCCATTATATGGGGAAATTATAAAATAATTTAGTAATGCCCTTGACGAAGGGGCATTTTCTTTTTACAATAACTTCGACAATATCAATTTGTCTTATCAAGAACCATGTCTCAAGGATGAGAAAACATGGTAGCAACTCTACGATAAAGTAGTAAGTGCTCTTCCTTAGCGGGGTCCCACGCTCCGAACGATAAGTACAAAGGATTTCCTGAAAAGGCTTTCCTCAGTGGGAAGTCTTTTATTTAGTGAGGTAGCAAATATGAATGAAAAGATTATATTTACCAGTGAAGCGGTTTCTGAAGGCCATCCCGATAAACTTTGTGATCAAATTAGCGACGCAATTCTTGATTTTTGTCTTGAGCAGGATGAAAACTCGCGAGTGGCATGCGAATGCTTTGCAACAACCGAATATGTTCTAATTGGTGGGGAAATTACTTGTAAGGTTCAACCAGATTATGAAAAAATCGCCCGTAAGGTTATTCGCGAAGTTGGCTATAAAAAACCCGAATTAGGTCTTGGGGCTGATACTTGTGTGATTGATGTCAAAGTCAAAACGCAATCACCGGATATCGCCCAAGGAATTAAACATGGTGATAACCTTTTAGATATCGGTGCGGGCGATCAAGGCATTATGTTTGGCTATGCTACCAAGGAATCCAAAGGGTATATGCCTTTGCCCATTTCCATCGCTCAAAAATTGGTTCGAGTGGCTAGCAGACTTCGCAAAGAAGGCAAGTTCAAATACGCTCGACCGGATATGAAATCACAAGTAACAATTGACTATTCGAATCCTGACAATATGCGAATTGAAACAATTTTAATGTCAATTCAGCACGATCCTGATTATGTCAAAGAAGAATTCGTTGGTTATATTCTTGAAGATATCATGAGACCTGTTGTGGCTTCCTTTAATCTAAATAGTGATTTTAATTATTTAATTAATCCTTCAGGTCGCTTCACGATAGGCGGACCAATGGGTGATACAGGTTTAACTGGCCGTAAAATTATCGTCGATACTTACGGAGGTTCTGCTAAACATGGCGGCGGAGCCTTCTCGGGGAAAGACGCTACGAAAGTCGATCGTAGTGGCGCTTACATGGCGCGCTATGTGGCGAAAAATCTTGTCGCTGCTGGCGTAGCAGATCGCTTGGAAATTCAAGTTGGCTATGCGATTGGCGTGTCTCAGCCTTTAAGCATTAATTTATCAACCTTTCATACGGCGCGGTATACCGACGATTTTATATTAAAAGTTATTCATGAATTATTTGATTTCCGTCCAGGAGCCATTATTGCCAAGTTTAATTTGAATAAACCGACGTTTAAATATCAAAAATTAGCAGCCTATGGTCACTTTGGTCGTCCTGATTTAAAGTTACCTTGGGAGCAACTTGATAAGGTTGATGAGATTAAAGCTTTAATCAAAAAAGAAAATCCTGAAAAGATTAAGCGCCTCTATCGCTAGGCATTTAAAGTAAAAAGTTGTGCAAACCACTATTTATCGTGGCGCTTTTTTGCGATAATAAAATTAGAAGTTCCACATACAATAATTTAAAGGAGGACAATGATGAAATATCAAATCATTGGCAAAAACGTCGAGATTACCGGAGGTATCCGTACGGCGATCGAGAAAAAACTTTCTCGTATGGACAAGTACTTCATCATCAATGAGGAAGTCGTCTGCCGGGCTGTCGTGAGAACTTATAAGGATGGGGCAAAAGTCGAAATAACCATTTTTACTCCACAGCTTGATTTCCGCGCGGAAGTTAAGCACGCTGATTTTTACGCCGCCATTGATCTAGCTGTCGACAAACTTCAAGGTCAAATGCGCAAACTCAAAACGCGTATGGATCGTTCCAAAACTCGTCTCGGATTAGGTAAATCCATCGCTTTTGAAAATTTCGAAGCCGAAAAGGATGCTAGTGATAGTGAAGCCATCGTTCGTACTAAGTCAATTTATCTTGAACCAATGGAAGTCGATGAGGCCATCACGAGAATGAACGCTCTTGGTCATGATTTCTTTATTTATTTAGATAGCGATGACAATCGTCTTTCCGTTGTTTATCATCGTGTCGATGGCGGGATTGGTATTATTCAAGCCGAGAATCAACTTAAGTAGTTAAAACAAATTTCTTTATAAGAGGCCTCGTGCCTCTTTTCTTTTAGAAAAATAACCTTATGTCTTGTTAATTTAAGGCTATAAGTATAAAATACTTGCGAATGAAAAAGATTATCGCCACCGATTTAGACGGTACCCTCTTTTATCCCAAACGCCTTGTCGCGATGATATCCGACCGGAACAAGACTTTTATTCGCAATTATATTGATAGTGGTGGAAAAGTTATTATCGTCTCGGGTCGTAATCATTTTTTCTCGGAAAAGGTCGTTCAAAAAATTGATCGTCCTGTTGATATTATTAGTTGTAATTCTGCTTATATATCTTGTGATAACAAAATTATCCGCGAGCTGTTTCTGCCGAAGCTAAGGATTAAGCAAATTATTGAGGAAATTAATCGCGATTATGATCCAAGCGGCTATCTCTTAATGAGTAAAAACCAAAATTTGGTTACTCATGATCGCCATAAAAGTCGTTTGAAAAATCTTGGACATCGCTTCTATTACTTTATTCAAGGAGTGTATCGCGAACCTTACGTTTATAGTGATGAGATATTTGAAGAAGAATTAGATAAAGGTCAAGTCTACAAATTAATGATTTACTTCGGACTTTCGAAAAAGGCCCAAAAGCAGGCTAAGGAAGTTAATAAACAATTACGTGAAAAATATCCTGAAATTGAGGCTAGTTGGATCGGAATGTTTATCGAAATTACTCCGCGAGGATGTAATAAAGCCGAAGGTATTAAGTTCTATCTCGATTATTTAAAAAGAAGTACTGAAGATGTGGTGGTCGTCGGCGATTCGGGAAATGATATCTCGATGTTTACAACCTTTGAACACAGTTTCTGCATGAAGCACGCGCATAAGTCGGTGCAAAAATATGCAAAGCACTGCATCCGTCACTTTAGTGACTTGGAAAAATATGTGAAAGAGGATTAAACACATGGAAAACATTCAAAAAGCGATCGTCACACTACTTCATTACAACACGATTATTCGTGATACTTTGGAGTATGCCATCAAGAAGAAAGATTACAATCTTGACTTCTACAATTTCAAAAAACGCGGAGTTTTACTTGAAATCGAACAAAATACGCCTTTGAAAATCTTTTTAGACAAAGCTGGTGAAAACGGAGAAAAGCTCATTACCAAAATCAAGGACTTTTATGACACTTTTTATAGCGATGATTCCACCATCTTGCGCCTTGCTCCTGGAGAACTACGCGTTGATCACGCCCAACATCTAACAATTTATGAGCAAGTTATTTTATTACACGAAGAAATTCGTCGCATTACAAATGTTCATATTGATTTTGCTAAAAAGAACAATCAGTATGATATGCGCCTTCAAGACTTAGTCAAGGCTGACGAACGTTTTTATCGAGGCTTAGTTTATATGACTTTGCTTAATGATTTAGAGGCTTTATATTTTGAATATAACAAGGCTCGTAATGAGGCAAAAGGCGAAATTACTCCACAATCAAACTTTATCCAAAATGACATTACGAAGCTGACAAACCTTTTGAATTTCACACGTCAAAATTCTGTGGCAACTGACCTTGGTTATATGACACTTGTCGATCATGTCTTTGCCGTTATCGAAAATATCTCCGGTAAACGCGATCTTCCAGAAGGAAAATCATATGGTGACGTCTTCAAAGAAGTTAAAGAAGCTGCAACAGCTTTCGTTAAAGAAACAGAAGTTAAGTGGCGTGAACTATATAGTCCAGTAATCAAGGAATTATTGCAAGAATCAAAGAATACAGTTAGTAAACCTGTCGCGGAAGCGTAGGTCGCGCGAAGAAAAGATTGAGAAACAATTTTACATCATGTTAGAATAGATAGGCGCATTTATGAAAACAAAAGTTACAGTTAAAGAATTTACATGGTATGTGATTGCCGGAATCCTTGGATTCATCGGTTTAACATTAATTATTTTTGATATTATTGGTGACAATATTAGCGGCAACGCAGCGGATAACTGGATTGTTAACGCCCAAAACTCGGTCATTGAATGGTCGAAGATTAATATGGACTGGCGTGGTTGGGGCTTAATCTTCTTCTTGCTTGGAACCTTTGTGGCCGTCATTACCTTAGCGGTTTTTGCAAAAGGTACGGATCGGCTTGTGGAAAAAGAGCAAAGACGGCAAGCTCGTCTCGCCTCAATACTAGATGACACTAGCAAAGAAGATAAGACAATTGAAGTTGATGCAATTGAAGTGGAATCCAAATAACGGATTCCATTTTTTTATTTAATAAGAAGTACAGCATTGTTATAATTTAAAACGATGAAACCAATAAGAATATTAGCGATTGGCAATAGTTTTTCGGTTGATGCCACAACTTATTTGCACCAATTTTCGCTATGCGGAAAGCGAGAAATCATCATTGGTAATCTGCACTTTGGTGGTTGTTCATTCGCACAGCATTTAGCCTTTTTTGATAATAATGAATCACCTTATGAATACTTTAAAAACGGAACTCTTAAAAAACGCGACTACTCGTTGCAGCAAGCCTTAAAAGATGAGGACTGGGATTATATTACCCTGCAACAAAATAGCGGTAATAGCGGTGTTTATGAAACATTTGCTCCAGGCTTTGATTTATTTAAAAAGATTAAACCTTTGACAAAAGCGCAATTTGTTATTCATAAAACATGGTCGTATGCCACTTATTATCGTGACGAACAGTTTCGTAAATATCTTTTTGATCAAAGACTAATGGAAAAAAGTATTGATAAGGCGTATTTATCTTTCGCTCAAGAATTGAATATTAAGAAGATAATTCCAAGCGCGGATGTTTTTGGGCATGCTCGTAAGTATTTTGGCGAAACTTTAAATCGTGATGGTTTTCACGCGAATGAAAAAGGTCGCTATCTATTAGCGGCCCTTTGGTATGGCTTTTTTACTAAAGAAAGAGTTGCTGAGGTAAATTTTTTATCATCGGGCTATTCATACGAAGAAAATAGTGAACAAGCACCGGGTAAGGAAGAAGCCTTAAAATTACGTGAAATTGTTGACGAAGTTCTTTTAAGTTATGAGTGGTTTTAAATAATTTATTAAATATTGATTTTTTTGTTAATAAGCTCTATTTGCGCTTTCCAACCACTAAGATAATTATTGCTTTGCATATGATACCGATGCCTAATGAAGGTCATCCAAATGCCACCATGCACGAGTATCCTGCTAATGAGTAAATTATCTTTATCGAATAAAAATTCTTTATCTAAACTTATAAAATAATTATTCAATATAGCGAATAACCCGACACGGATTACCAGCAGCTACAACGTTAGAGGGAAGGTCTTTTGTCACGACCGATCCGGAGCCAATAACAACATTATTACCTATCGTTATTCCAGGATTAATAACGCTATTTCCACCAATCCAAACATCATCACCAATTATGACTTTTTTGCCACTTTCGATTTTTGATTTTCGCTCATCTTTATTAATGGGATGAGTAGCGGTATAAATATGAACGCCTGGGCCCAGCATAACATTATCGCCAATACGGATTTCGGTAACGTCGAGAAAAATACAGTTATAATTAGCGTAGAAATTTTTGCCAACATGAATGTTAAATCCATAATCACAATATATCGGCGAGTTAAGTTTACTTCCTTGACCAAAAGAACCAAATAAGGATTTGGCAATTTGTTGTCGTTTAATATTGTCTTCCTGCTTTGAAAGATTGTATTCATCGCACATCGTGCGAGCCTTAAGGCGTAAAGTCACTAATTCAGTATCATAAGGGTAATAATTATCGCCCTTTATCATTTTTTCTTTTTCACTCATGAATTCGATCCTCTTTATCAGTTTATAAAAAAATATACTTAATTACATTAGGAAAAAATAAGTAGTACTATAAATAAAAAAATAGCTTTCGCTATCACAAATTGATGGCGGAGGAAGAGGGATTTGAACCCTCGCGCCCCGTTAAGAGCCTACAAGCTTTCCAAGCCTGCCCCTTCAGCCACTTGGGTATTCCTCCGCGACAACAAAAATTATATGAAAAGAAATGTCTAATTACAACGATTTCAACATAATATATAATATTATTTGCAATGATTGAAATCAAAATTAGTAGCCAAGAGGCAAATCAAAGAGTTGATAAGTATGTTCGCAAATATTTAAACAATGCGCCTCTAAGCTTTATTTATCGTCTTTTTCGTAAGAAAGACGTTAAAATATCCGGTCACTGGGTTAGTATTGACTACATTTTAAAAAGTGATGATGTTTTAAAAATTTATGTCACTGATCAGCAACTTTCTGAATTATCCAAACCTCGTGAACTTACAAATGCTACTATTTTAAAGTCCGTCGTTTATGAAGATGAAAATATCTTAATTGCGAATAAAATTAAAGGTCTCCTCGTTCATGGCGATGAAAAAGAGAAGACAAACACCCTCGCTAATCAAGTCATTAATTATTTGATTTTCAAAGGTGAATATAATCCCAAGGAAACAAAAGGTTTTGTGCCCTCTCCCGCGCATCGTCTTGACCGGAATACCTCAGGTTTAATTATTTTTGCTAAAAATCTTCCAGCTTTACAAGAACTTGAGGCGATGTTTAAAAAAAGGGAAGGTATCGAAAAACACTATTTAGCTCTTGTTGTTGGTTGTGTTGAAAAAGATCAGCTAATAAATATTCCTCTGCGTAAAGACGCCCAGGCCAAGATGGTCAAAGTCGACAAAGTTGAAAATGGAGCGCTTGAGGCTAAAAGTAAAATCCATATTCAAAAAAGATTGAAAAAATACACGTTAATTGATGTTCAACTTTTAACTGGTCGAACCCACCAAATACGCGTCCATATGAATGCGATAGGTCATCCGGTTGTTGGCGATGGCAAATACGGAGATTTTAAAGATAATCGTTTTTTTAAAGAAACATTTAATTACGACTCTCAGTTTTTGCACGCCTATCTCTTAAAATTTAATGGTAATCAAGGTTTACTTGCATACTTAAATGGACGGACCTTTGAAAGTTCATTGCCAGAAAAAGAATTAGAAATATTAAACGTTTTGTCAAATAAGGAGAATTAAAAATGACGACACAGCAAAACTATCGCCGTTGGCTAGAAAGCCCAAAAGTCGATGAGGCTTTAAAAGAAGAAATGAAAAAAATGTCGGCCCAAGAAGTCGATGAAGCTTTTTTTAAAAATATCGAATTTGGCACAGCTGGCATGCGAGGAATTCTTGGCCCGGGCACAAACCGGATGAACAAATTTACAATTCAAAAAGCGGCGGTGGGCTTTGCTCTATATTTGATGGAAACCTATACAAACGCAAGAGAATTAGGGGTTGTTATTTCTCACGATAACCGCCATATGTCGCGGGAATTTACGATGCAAATCGCCAACATTTTGTCAAAAATGGGGCTTAAATCTTATATTTTTGATGATTTAAGACCAACTCCCGAACTGTCATTTGCTGTTCGCTATATTAAGACATGTGGAGGCATTATGATTACAGCCTCACATAATCCCAAGGAATATAATGGCTTTAAAGTATATGATGAGCATGGTTGTCAGCTTGTGCCTCATAAGATATCGCGATTAATTGAAATCATCGACGCCTTACCTGATGAACTCCAACTTGAAGTCCCACCCAGTTTAAATTGCAGTGAGATTACAACCCTGGGCAATAATGTTGATGAAGAATATGTCCGTTTAGTAAAAAACATTCAGCTTAATCCCCATTTGAATAAAGCGGGATTTAAAATCGTTTTTACTCCTAATCACGGGACGAGTTATGTTAATGCAATGCGTGTTTTTGAAGATTGCGGCTACGAGATTTATCCGGTTACGTCACAAGTTGCGCCGGACCCCGATTTTAAAGGAACACTCTCGCCTAATCCTGAAGATCAAAAAGCCTATATCGAACCTATAAAATTAGCTAAGGAAATAGGAGCGCATTTTATCGTCATGACCGATCCAGATGGCGATCGCGTTGGTGTCAGTTATCTTTCCAGCCGAGGTGAGTACGAATTATTTACTGGCAATCAATCAGCAGCCTTACTAATTGACTACTTATTAAGTCAAAGGCAAAAGAAAGGACTCCTAGCAAAAAATGGTGTCTTTTACGACACAATTGTTTCCTCAGACTTAGGAAGAACGATTGCGAAAAGTTACGGACTTAAAGTTGAAACTTTTTTGACTGGATTTAAATTTATAGGTGACCGCATTCAATATTATATTGAACATGGTGGTCCGACTTTCGAATTTGGCTATGAAGAAAGTTATGGGTGTCTGATCGCCCCTTTCGCTCGCGACAAAGATGGAATTCAAGCTATTTTGATGTATTGTGAGATGGCTCTTTATCATCATTTACAGGGCAAGACTTTAGATCTTGTTTATGATGAGTTACAAAAGAAACATGGTTATCGGCTTGATGTTTCTTTCTCAGTCGAGTTTAAAGGTTCGACTGGTATGGAGAAAATGCGTGATATTATGAGGCGTTTAAGCGCGAATGAAATTACAGAAATTAACCATCATCATGTTGTTGAAACAAGAGACTACATTAAGCAAATTATCACTAATGCAAATGGCATTAGTGAGTTGAATCTACCAAAGGCCGATGTTGTCATTTTGATTTTAGATGATGAGTCCAGTATTGCCGTGCGACCAAGCGGTACCGAACCAAAATGCAAATTCTATTTTGGGGTTAAAGGTTCAAGTGCCGAAGCCATCAAAGATGTGCCAAATATTTTGTTTGCAAAACTAAAAGAAAAACTCGCGATTGATTAATCAAAAATTTTCTTGAATTATTAAAGTGCAGGTATATTATTACTGGAGGTAATTTATGAAGTACTTATTAGTAACTATTATTAAAAACAACGAAAGAGCGCATCGCTTGTTTGAAAAGCTCAATGAATTAAAAATTAAAGGCACCGTTTTACCTTCAACTGGTTTGAACCACGCTTTGATGGAATCCAACGTGAATCATCCACCGATTTTTGGTGGTTCGCGATATTTAGTCGAACAAGAATATGAGTCAAATTCAACTGTCATTATCGTTATTGATGAAGCCAAACTCGAATTAGCTCGTTCGACAATTAAAGAAGTCACCCAAAACTTAACTGACGCCTTTATGTTTGCCGTCCCCCTTGATCATTACGAAGGAAGCGAAGTGTAATGGAATATTTGAATCTTACACTTGTCCTCGGCGTAGCGATGGCGGCAGGGCTGCTTTCAACAAGATTAATGCGCTTGTTGAATCTGCCTAATGTCACTGGCTATTTGCTTATCGGTCTCTTGCTCGGGCCATTTATCGGTCATCTTTTTTCCGCTCAAACAATTGCTGATTTCTCGATTATTAGCGATATCGCTTTAGGTTTTATTGCCTTTAGTATCGGCTGTGAATTCAAACTTTCTTCTTTAAAGAAGATTGGTTCAAAAGTAGTTATTATCACCATATTTCAAGCGTTACTTACGGCGATTGTCGTCGGTGTATCCATTTATGCTTTTAGTCGTGATGTGGCCCTTGCATTAATGTTGGGAGCCATCGCCACAGCAACCGCTCCAGCTGCAACCTTAATGGTTGTGCGGCAGTATAAAGCTAAAGGGCCCATTGTTGATACTCTTTTACCGGTTGTCGCTTTTGACGACGCTATTGGCTTAATTGTTTTTTCTGTTTTACTATCGATATCCAAAGTTGTTGCAACAAATAGCGCCCTTTCAGTTGAAGCTATTTTAGTTGCTCCTTTAATAGAAATTTTCTTATCACTTGTTATTGGTGCTGCCCTCGGAGCCTTATTGGCTCTCGTGATGCGCTTTTTTAAATCCCGAGCTAATCGCTTAACGTTAATGATAACGACCGTTTTTCTTGGCGTCGGTATTACTGCTTTATTCGCCGTGATTGACTGGTACTCACTTTCCTCGCTTCTTTTATGTATGATGATTGGCGCCGTCTTTTCCAATTTGCGGCACGACTCCAATCTAGTTATCGAAGGGGTTGATCGCTGGACGCCGCCTTTATTTATGTTTTTCTTTATTTTAAGCGGCGCGGAACTTGATTTAACTGTCATTTTGAGTGTAGGTATTATCGGAATTGTTTATATTTTAGCGCGGAGCCTTGGCAAATACGTTGGAGCTTATTTAGGAGCTCTTACGACCAAAAGCGATAAGCCAATTAGACGCTATTTGGGTTTGACTTTACTACCACAAGCTGGTGTTGCAATTGGTATGGCCAAAATTGTTTCCGATGAAATGCCAGCCCAAATCGGCACTAAAATAGTGACCGTTGTTTTGTGCTCGGTTTTAGTGTTTGAATTAATTGGTCCCATTATTACTAAATTAGCACTTGTTCGTGCGGGCGAAATTGTTATCGAACCCAAAAAACCGAAGGTCTTACCAACACCTCCGTTACCTCCAAGTCAATAAGCAATAACAAAAGACGCCTTAATGGCGCCTTTTAATTTCCTTTAGAATATCTTTTAATGTGTGATATATTCCGTCGTTTTCGTTGTCCTTCACGCTGACACGATGAGCGGTTTTGATTACTTCTGGAACGCCGTTTTTCATCGCCACGCTAATGCCAGAGACAGCGAACATATCAATATCGTTTTCAGCATCACCAAAGGTGATAATATTGTCTTTATTGATGCCATAGTAATTGGCGATATGAGTTATACCGGTTCCTTTGGAAACGCATTTGAAGAAAATTTCAAAATATGAAAAGCCAAACCAGAAACGAACATCGATTTGCTCATATTTACTAACTATTGAACGGATTTTATCAACATCGATGTTGTCTTTTTTGGTTTGAAGAATCATTGTCATTGGATTGACGTTTAACGTTTCCGTTATGTCTCCATAATGCATTTTCATGCCCTCGTACCAAAAGAATTTGCCTAGATAATGGTCCTCATTGTTAATCCAAATTTCGGTGTCGTTTTCGCACATAATATTTTGAACATAAGGCTGAAGATCAACAAATAAATTTTTGACTATTTCTTTTGGAAACTCAAATTCAACTCTTGGAAAACTAGAATCCTGGGGATGAAAAACAAACGCACCATTGTAGCAGACAAGGGGTGAGGATAGTCCGAGTTCATGATAGTAGCGATATAAGGCTCGCGATGGCCGACCGCTGGCCAAAACAATAAGATGCCCTTGGTTATTTAAACGTTTTAAAAGCCGTTTTGTTCGCGGCGTAATATCTTTATCGTTATTAAGGAGTGTGCCGTCCATATCGACAGCTATGAGAAGACGTTTGTTATTTCGCATTGAGTAAACCAACGGCGTTTTTGACGCGGTTTAATGTTTTTAAAGCAATAGTTTGAGCACGAGTGGCCCCGTTTTTTAAGACGATATTAATTTCATCACTTTGGATTAATGCTTCATATCTATTTTTAAAAGGTTCTAATTCGGCAATTACCGCATCAGCGACAGCTTTTTTAAAGTCGCCATAACGGTAACCGGCAAAATGCTTTTCAGCCGCCGGAATCGTCATATCTTTTAGCGAAGCATAAATCGTTAGTAAATTAGAAATACCAGGTTTGGAGGCGACATCATAAATAATTTCGCTACCAGAATCAGTAACGGCAGCCATAATTTTTTTACGAATAACGCTCAAATCATCTTTTAAAAAGATATCACCCTTAGAATCTGATTTGGACATTTTGCGTGTTGGATCACTGAGTGACATAATGCGTGCGCCAACTTTTGTTACCTGGGCTTTGGGCATGACGAGAATATCGCCATAACGTTTATTAAAACGATTCACGAGATCGCGGGCTAATTCGACGTGTTGCGTTTGGTCTTCGCCCACCGGAACGATAGAAGCATCATAAAGGAGGATATCGGCCGCCATTAAAACCGGATAGGCAAAAAGACCTAAGCCGATGGCGTTATTGTTCATTTTTGCAGATAAATCTTTAAACTGTGTCATCCGCGATAATTCTCCCATATAAAGATAGTTTTGAAAAATGGTGTTTAGTTCACTATGAGCGCTGACTTGGCTTTGTAAAAAGATGGTGGCTTTTTGCGGATCTAAACCACTCGCTAAATAGAAAGCGACTAAATCGCGAGTGTTTTCTCGTAAAGTTTCGGGTTCAATCGGAAGAGTCAGAGCATGAAGATCGGCAATAAAAATGAAAACCTCGCCCTTATCTTGGAATTTTTTGAAATGTTTCAAAGCTCCTAGATAATTACCGAGGGTGAGCTGGCCAGTTGGTTTTATGCCACTTAAAACGCGGTCCATGATAATTCCTCCGTTTAAGTCTTTAACATTATAGGCGTGAAACACGTACGTGTCAATTTAACCATCACGGCTATTATGTAAAAATATATGGCTACTAACAGACGCTTTTATGGTAAAATTACGTGTAGCAATTATGATAAGAATTTACACATCCCCCAGCTGCTCCAGCTGCCGAAAAGTCAAAAAATGGTTCGAAGACCAACAAATCCCTTTTGAAGAAAGGAATATTTTTAACGCCACTTTAGACCCGAAAGAATTGAAAGAAATTCTTTTTAAGTCTGAAAACGGCACCGAAGATATTATTTCCGAACGTAGTAAAATCGTTAAAGAAAAAAAGATTAACATCGATAATTTAACTATTACCCAAATGATTGATTTTATTCGCGAGAATCCTTCCGTCTTAAAACGGCCGATTGTCGTTAATGATCGACGGATTCAAGTTGGATACAATGAGGAAGAAATTCGTTCCTTTATACCGCAAGCGCGACGTATTTTCGAAAGCAATTGTAATTCAGAAAATTGTCCAGATTTTAATTCGTGCCCTCACGCTCGTGATTGTGTTATCGACAAAAAATGATTTTTCTAATTGAAAATCCCTTTAATATATTTTTACAAGAAAACGCCCTTTGGATTGCACTTTCTTTTGCTTCTATAATCATTATTACATTAGTGGTCATCTTTCTTACTGGCCGAAAAAAGAGCCGATCTAATCGTCAGTTTGATTTTGACGCCGATGCTTTTATTAAAGCTTTGGGCGGTCTAGAAAACTTTACGAATGTCGAGGCAAAAGGATCGCGGCTTAGTGTCGCGATAAAAGATAAAAATCTCCTAAATGAGGAGAATTTGAAGAAAAATGGTGTTCTATCACTAATTAAAATGTCGAACAAAGTTGTGCTTGTTGTGGACGGTTCGGCTGAAAAATTTAAACAAAAAATTATAAATTCTTAAAACAATGTTTGTTAATGTCTTCAGTTGGAAAACCCATGACATTATCAAAACTTCCGACAATTCGCTCAACAAGATCATAACCATCTTGAATTCCATACGCTCCGGCTTTGTCAAATGGCAAGCCGCTTTTTATATATTCGGCAATCAACTTTGGCGAAAGCTTTTTAAAATATACTTCTGTTTTGACGGTGCGGTTAATTTCCATCTCGTTATTTATATAAGTATAGCCACTTAGAACAATATGACGTTGACCTGATAAAAGGGAAAGCATACGGTAAGCATCGTCTGCGTCTTTGGGCTTACCTAATATTTGTTCATTAATAATAACGACGGTATCACAGGCTAAAACATCATCTTGTGGATAAGCTTGAAAAACTTTATAAGCTTTGAGTCGCGAAACATCCAAAGGATGTACATGAGGATGCTTTCGACTTTCATTTTCGTCGATATTTGGGCTAATAATTTTAAAATCATTGCGAATTTTTCGCAAAAGCTCATGACGACGTGGTGATTGCGAAGCCAAAATTAACATGTTAGCTATGATTCATAATCACGGGAATGATCATCGGATTACGTTCGGTTTGCGCAAATAAATATTTACCTAAAGAATTTTTAATCGTGTTTTTAATTTCGTTAAATGTCACACGGCCTGACATTAATTTATTTAATTCGCTGGCGATAATCTTTTCACCTTCAGCAATTAAACGTGTATGATTGGTAAGAACAAATCCCCGAGTTTGAATCACGGGCGGGACAATTAGTTTATTGGCCTTGGAATCAATGCTAATTAAGACGGCAACCATTCCATCATCTTTTAAAATTTCGCGATCGTGAATAACGGCTGTGCTTAATCCGTTGATATCGCGGCCATCGATATATAAAGCATCGGCTGGAACGCGAGCTCCTTCTGTTACCCTGTGTTTACGAAGAAGAATCGTGTCACCATTAGCCATAACAAAAGTATTTTTGCGGTCCATACCTAAATCAACAGCAATATCGGTATGAAGCTTTAACATCCGGTATTCACCATGAATAGGCATGAAGTAGCGGGGGTTTATTAACTTAAGCATTAATCGTAATTCTTGCTTGGCTGGATGACCAGATGAGTGAATATTTAACAAAATAGAATTTGTTAAAACGTTGGCCCCACGACGAACGAGTTGATTGACGATTTTATCAATTAAAACACCATTTCCGGGAATGACTGAAGAAGAGAAGACAACTGTATCTCCCGGAAAAATACGTAGAGATTTATGTTCGCCATTAGCAATGCGGGCTAATGCCGCCATTGGTTCACCTTGTGAACCTGTACATAAAATACATAATTCATTCGCCCGATAATTTTGAATATTATCTAGGTCGACAATATTATCATCAGTCAGTTTAATATAACCCATCGCTCGTGATGTCGAAACGGCATTTTCCATACTCCGCCCGACGATAGCGATTTTGCGATTATGTCTGACTGCGGCTTCGACGAGTTGTTGAATACGAGAAATGTTACTCGAGAAAGTTGAAATAATTAAACGGCCATCGGCCTTACCATATATTTCATTAATGCCAGCAATAATGCTTGTTTCGCTTTGCGTATAGCCTTCGATTTCGGCATTAGTCGAGTCACTAAGAAGTAAATCAACACCTTCCGAGCCGATACGAGCTATTTTATCAAGTTCGATATCTGGACCAACTGGCGTTAAGTCAATTTTAAAATCTCCAGTGTGAACAATCCGTCCTTCAGGAGTATCGACACAGAGTCCATAGGCGTCAGGAATGGAGTGAGTCACACGGAAAAACGAGACCTTAAAAATATCGATCAGTAAAACAGAGTCACTATCGTATTCAATGATTTTGACTGGTTCTTTAATGCGCATATCTTCAAGTTTATGCTTGATTAAGGCAGCGGCTAGTTTCGGGGCATAAATCACTGGAATATGAACGGTTTGAATTAAAAAAGGAATGCCACCGATATGGTCTTCGTGACCATGGGTGATAAATAAAGCCCGGATTTTGCCACGATTGTTTTTTAGATGGGTATAATCAGGAATGACATAGTCAACTCCTGGCATTTCGGAACCAGGAAACATGACACCTGAGTCGATAATGATGATGGTGGAGTCACTTTCTAAAACGTACATGTTCTTGCCGACTTCGCCAAGACCACCCAACGCATAGATAGATACACCACTAGAAATGGTTTGATTCATATAAAATCTCCTAAAGATTAAAATTTAAAATAAGCAATTATAAATAATGTTTTTCAAATTAAGCAAACTTATTATATAAAAGGGTTAAGTTATATTCAACTGATTTCAACAGCACCTTCAATTGTTTGAAAAGGATTGTCTTTGTTGATGCGGTCATAGTAAAGAATGCCATCAAGATGATCCATCTCATGCTGTAAGACAATTGCGTCATAGCCTCGAGCTGTAATCTCGATGTCGTCATTACGTAAAACATCAAAAGCTTTAACTTTTATTTTATAATCACGCGGAACATATCCTTCGTGTTTTTCGTCGACAGAAAGACAGCCTTCTCCCGTTAGAATATAACATTTTTTTACGCTGTTTTCGATGATGCGAGGATTAACAAGAGCGTACTGAACTTCTTGTCCTTCGCTATCGTGATAATAAATAACGGTCATTCGTTTATTGACCCCAACTTGAGGGGCGGCTAAACCAACACCTTCACGGATTTTTGGGTGTTTTTCGCGAAAAGCTGGATCCTGCGTCTTTTTCAAATATTCAAACATTCGCAAAAGGAGGTCACGATCTTTTTTATCAATCGGTAAATTGACCGGTTTGGATTTGCTACGTAATGAAAGGGAGGTATCTTTGACAATTTTAAACATAATCTTTACTTTTAAAGATTGTATCACGATGTTTGTCAATTTGCTATGATGATACATATGAATCAAACATTATTAGAACAAATCGACACTTTAAAAAGGGAAATAGCCACTGATGAACGGCTTATAGTTTTAAATAATATTGAAAAAGCCATGGTTGAAAATGATGAACTTATGCGCTTAGCTTATAAAAAAGATATTGCCGAGACAAATTATAACGATGCTCTTCGACATTATGCTGAAAATACATCTGAAGTAAAAGAGGCTCAAAAGCATCTTTTTCAAGCCAAAAGCGAACTGGAAAAGCATCCGCTGATTCGTGAGTATCTAATAGCGTATCGTGAAG
>JAEWUY010000021.1 GCA_023396795.1 Bacillota bacterium
TTTCTAAAGCGGTTGCTTTAATGATGTCGATGTCTTTTTCCACTTTGCAAACAATCGTCAATGAGTTGATACCACTAACATCCTGAAGAGCCCTCACTAAAGCATAGGGGTCATGATCATTAACAATAATATAAATATGGTCATAACGGATTTCGAGCTTAATATCGATAAAGTCCTCAGCTAATCTTTTGCGAATATTAACAGCCAAAAGCTTGATGAAATTCATTTTATTTCGACCTTTGGTCGAAAGTTCACCAAATCGCACCATTATTCGATCGTATTTCATGAACGAATCCTCGCGATTATTTCATCAAAAGATTGAATAAAAGTATTCACTTCTTCAATTGTGTTCGTGTAGTCAAAACTAATTCTTAACGTATTGCGGGCTAGGTTCTCGCTTCGCCCAATGGCGCGAACAGCAATTGATGTTTCTTCGCTTTTGGCGTGGCACGCACTAACCGAAGACACCATAATATCTAAATTTGATAAAGCTTCAACGACAACACTCGCTTTTTTGTTAGTTAACGAAACATTAAAAATATAAGGCGAGCCTTTTTCTGGCGAGTTGATTACAACGTCTTCTAGCTTAGTAAAATGGCTACGCATAAATGAAGATAAAGAGGTTATATAAGGCGCTCTAGTTGTTTGCTCCGCCATTATCTTTTTAACTGCTAAAGCCAGCGTGTAAGCAAGGGCGACGCTTATCGTCGAACTGCGAAAACCATATTCTTGATTTCCGCCGCTAAGTAATGGTAATAAATCAAGATTTTTCCGAACTATCAACGCCCCACTACCCTTTAATCCATTAATTTTATGGGCAGAGATACAAAACAAATCAATATCTTGAAAGGGCATCGCAACTTTACCTATTGCCTGTGTGGTATCAACGTGAAAAACGGCTCGTGAAAAAGTATGGACAATGTCGGCTATTTCCTTAATGGGATTAATGCTGCCAATTTCATTATTCACAGCCATAATCGATACCAAAATCGTATCTTTTCTTAAAGCGGCCCGTACATCGTTGGGACGAATTTGCCCTTTGTGATTGACATTCAAAATGGTTACTTCAAAACCAAATTGTTCGTGTAGTTGCATAGCAACTTCATAAACGGAAGGGTGTTCAATGTTACTGATAATAATGTGTTTGCCGCGGTTTTGGTGTTTTAAAGCAAAACCTTTGATTGCAAGATTATTTGCTTCGGTTGCCGATGAAACAAAAAGACAACGATGACTATCGTCTATTTGAAGAGCACTCAAGACCATTGTCCGAGCTTTAGTTAAATATTTAGCGGCGTTTCGTCCTGCTTGATGATTGCTGTTTGCATTTGCAAAAAAATCTTCTTCAATATGACGATAAATATCAAGAAGCTCACGACTTGGTTTCGTCGTGGCCGCATTATCTAAATATATCATTCGATAATTTCCTTTTGAGTGTTGTTAATCACTGACGCTACCACCTTGACGAAGCTTTCGTAAGGCGTTACTAGTGTCGACATAGGCTTTTTCGAAATTGGCATCAAAGAAGTGGGCTTCGCTTTGTAAAACCAAATGATGAATATCACTAAGGTGTTGACGATCGCGGTTCGCATATAAAATAGCTGATTCAGCTAAAGACATCATGTTATTTTCACTTTCGATCTCGTTAAGCACTTTTTCGCCTTCCTCCCTCAGCCACTGCGTATTTTCAATTACAGTTGCAATGTCAATCGGAAGAACGTTTAAAACATTATTAATTGTATTAAGGGCTTCGTATATTTTATTAAGAGGTTCGCCAAATTTCTCTGTAAACTTTTCTAAAGAAATATCGCGCATTAATTTTTCAGTTTTTTTGACGCGATGATAATAATCAAAAATTAAATGATAAGCTTCTTCGGCGGTTTCTTTAAGGGAGTCTAAATAAATTTGGAAATCTTCCATCATCGATAAAACAAGGTTAGATTCGTCGCGTAATTCATGCATCTTGTTAACGAGAATCGAATAAGGCTGCTTAGTCGATGAATGAATAAAAGTATCAAGTGAGCGTTTTGTCGCTCCCACTTTATTAATTTCATTTTGTATTTCATTGACTCGATTAGCGTAATTATTGCTAATAACATAAATCTTTTTGACTTCGGGGATAGTGTTACATAACTTAATAAATTTCTTTTCAAGCATGTTAACTATAACGTAGATGTCTTCGCATTCGGCATCGAAAATAACGCGAGCTTCCTTCTCTTCTTCAAACAAAACAAAGTATTCATCAATGCGAGCAATAATATTATCAAGGGCATCATTAACTCTATTGAGTTCGAAACTCTTAATTTTTTTGGTTAAGTTTTCTAATTCGCGGTTCATGTCATAAATATTGTTTTTAACAATCAAATGATGAAGTGGATATTTAGCATCAACCATTTCTTCATATGCATTCATTAATGAAGCGATTTTATCAGGAATTACAATCGTAACAAGCGCACATAAATTAGGGAGTTTTACAAGAACGCGACCCACCTCTTTAATCGCTTTAGAGATTTTTGGAAGAAGGATGTTTGCGTCATCATATTGCGCTGATTCGACAAATTGTTCAAATTCATCAAACAAACCGTCGATATACTCATAAACTGCATCAAAAGAAGAAATCACGAGTTGTAAATCACCTTGCTTAGAAT
>JAEWUY010000023.1 GCA_023396795.1 Bacillota bacterium
GATTAAAAGATCGTTTACGAAAGGGGTTGCCCACGTCCACTCGACGTTTAATAACACAATTGTTACCATCACCGATGAAGCCGGCAACGCCATCGCTTGGAGCAGCGCCGGAGCCCTTGGGTTCAAAGGTGCTAAAAAATCCACACCATTCGCTGCTGGATTAGCAGGCGAAGCCGCTGGTAAGAATGCCTTCGATCAAGGTCTGAGAATCGTTGACGTTAATGTCAAGGGTCCAGGACCAGGCCGCGAATCAGCAATTCGTTCCTTACAAGCCGCTGGTTTGAACATTCAAACAATTACCGATACGACCCCGATTCCGCATAATGGATGCCGTCCACCAAAGCGTCCGCGCGGTTAGTGAAAGGAGATAGTCACTATGTCAAAATTACCACGTCCCTTTGAAAAAATGACGTTTAAAACCGCTATCGTTGATAGCACCTCGAACTACGGTAAGTTCGTTATCGAACCTCTTGAAAGAGGCTTTGGTCTTACTGTTGGTAATGCCTTACGTCGCGTTTTACTAAGCGCACTTCCAGGCGCGAGTGTCTTCGCTGTCGAAATTGAAAACGCTCGCCATGAATTCTCAGCCTTACCAGGTCTTGAAGAAGATGTGACGGCGATCATTCTCAATCTTAAAGATTTAGTTTTGAAAATTGACGACGATGACGAAAAACCAAAACGGATTGAAGTCGATATTAAAGGTCCGGCTGTTTTAAAAGCTAGCGACCTTGAACTACCGGTTTATGTATCGGTTATTAATCCTGATTTGGAAATCGCTCATTTAACCGAAGAAGGTCATCTAAAGATGACGATGTATGCTCGTAATGGTCGCGGTTACGTGACAAGCGAAGGCAACAAGAGTAGCCGTTCGCATCAACCGGTTGGCGTGATTGCCACCGATTCAAACTATTCTCCAGTCACCAAAGCTAGTTATATCGTTGAACCGACTCGTGTCGGTCACGACTCGAGTTTCGATCGTTTAACCCTTGAGGTTTGGACTAATGGATCGATGTCACCACAAGATGCCGTCGCCTTATCAAGCCGAATCTTAATTGGTCACTTCGAAGAATTCCTAAAACTTCAAGAATTGACACGCGACATTAACATTATTAAGGAAGAAGTGGAAAAACCTGTTGATGATGTCGGTGACAAAGCCATTGAAGAACTCGATTTATCCGTCCGTAGCTACAACTGCTTAAAACGGGCTGGTATTCAAACCATTCGCGAATTAGTCCAAAGAAGCGAAGAAGAAATGATGAAAGTCCGCAATCTCGGAAAGAAATCGCTTAAAGAAATTAAAGATAAACTACAAGCGATGGGTCTTAGCTTCCGTGATTATGTTGCGGAATAGGAGGAACCATGGCAGCACAAGGACGTAAAAACGTACACGGGAAAACCGGTGTCCGCTTCAAAGCCGCTTATACGGCCAGTAAGCGTAATAATATGCTTCGTAACGTCGTAACCGAACTCGTCATTCACGAAAAGGTTATCGTTACTTCCGGAGTTGTTAAAGAACTCAAAAAACTCGCTGATCATTTAATTACCCTTGCAAAACGCGGGGATTTACACGCCAGACGGCAAGCCGCCAGCGTGTTACGCAAAGTGATTATCGATGAAAAAGAAAGCCTTACAGCTCTCGACAAATTGTTTGATAATTTAGGTCCAGCTTTCAAAGCTCGCAATGGTGGCTACACCCGTGCGCTTAAGGCTGATAACCGCCGTGGCGATAACGCTAAGCGTGTTCTCGTTACCTGGGTTCGTTAAGCACATAAGAAAAATAACGGTTCGCAAGAGCCGTTTTCTTTTTGCCTTTCTTCTTGAAGGCCTTCTTTTTATTAAAAGGGGGCAATGATACAATGAACATTAAAGTACAAGGAGTGTTTTATGAATCATAAATATCTCGAAGAGCTGGAACCTGCCTATACGCCTTTAACGGTTAGCGAGGAAGCCAGTCGTTGTTTGCTATGTCTTGATGCCCCATGTTCGAAAGATTGTCCGGCCGGCACCGATCCGGGACGCTTTATTCGGGCTGTGCGTTTTCGCAATTTTAAAGGAGCGGCAGAAGTAGTTCGCGAAAATAATGTACTCGGTTCGATATGCGCAAGAGTATGCCCAACCGAAAGATATTGTCAAAAAGGCTGCGCTCGTTCGGGTATAGATGTCCCGATTGATATAGGAAGAATTCAGCGGTTCATTACAGATTATGAAGACGCCAATAAAATGCAAATTCTTAAAAAAGGTAAAGCCAACGGTAAAAAGATTGCTATCGTTGGTAGTGGTCCGGCTTCTTTACAAGCTGCTGCTTCATTGGCCCGTTTAGGCTACGAAATCGATATTTACGAAAAAGACGAAAAACCGGGTGGATATTTAAGATACGGCATTCCCGAATATCGTCTTCCGACAGCAATTGTCGATCGCGAGATTGACTATGTGACAGCTTTAGGAGTTCGTATTCATCTCAATACTCATGTTGGAAAAGATATAACCATTCTGCAACTCAAAGAAACTAATAATGCGGTAATAATTGCTGTTGGAGCAAGTTATGGCAAGATGCTACCGATGTTTAAAGACAATCCCCATGTTGAAATTGCTGTTGACTTTTTAAAGCGTGTTAGAGATAACAAAGGTCAAGTTGATTTACCAAATAATGTTTTAGTCATTGGTGGCGGTGATGTGGCGATGGACGTCAACGTTACTTTAAAAATCCTTGGCGTTAAAAACGTTAGTGATGTTGTTTACGAAGAATTTTCCGAGTTCCGAGCATCAAAGAAAGAACTACGCGACGCCCAAGCAACTGGGGTTTCGATTATTGATGGCTATGTGCCAACAAAAGTTGAAGGTAAAACCGTTACTTTCAAACATCGCGTTATTCCCGGAGAAGTAAAAATTTCCGCCGACAAAATTATTTTGGCGGTCGGTCAATATCCTGATGTAACAGGTTTAGAAGGTATTCGTATCGTTAATGGTGAATCAGATATTGAAGGTTATGTGACAAACGATCCTCAAGTTTATATCGCTGGAGATATTGCTCATCTTGATAAAACGGTTGTGGCCGCTGTTCGAACGGGAAAAGACGTTGCGGCATTGATCCATAGTCGTATAGGAGGTCGCTAACATGATTAAGAAAGATTTATCGATTAACTTTTTAGGCGTTCGTTTTCCTAATCCTTTTTGCTTATCATCTTCACCTGTTGGCAACTGCTATGATATGTGTAAAAAAGCCTATGGCGCAGGTTGGGGTGGCGTTGTCTTTAAGACGATGGGTTATTATAATTTCGTCGTTGACGAAGTCTCGCCCCGGTTTGATAAGCTAAATAAAGAAAACACACCATTTGTTGGCTTTAAAAATATGGAGCAAATTGCTGAACATCCACTTGAGGAAAATTTAGCGGATATTAAACGTTTAAAAAAAGAATTCCCATATCAAGTTTTGATTGCTTCGATTATGGGTTCAAACGAAAAAGAATGGGAAGAACTTGCACGTCTTGCTGAGGAAGCCGGGGCCGATATGTTGGAAATGAATTTATCGTGCCCGCAGATGACCTCACACTTCATGGGAAGCGATGTTGGTACGAATCCTGATTTATGTCGCCGTTATGCTCAAGCAGTTAAAAGGGGAAGTAGACTTCCGGTCTTAGCGAAAATGACACCAAATATTACTGATATGATTCCGGTTGCTATCGCTTGTTTAGAAGGTGGGGCTGATGGAATTGCTGCTATTAATACTCTCAAATCAGTATGCAATCTTGACCTCGATCTCAAAGTTGGTTTACCAATTATTAACGGTAAGTCCGCAATTTCTGGTTATTCTGGAAAAGCCGTTAAGCCGATTGCTTTGCGTTTTATTCAGCAAATGCGTGCTGATGAACGATTAAAAGATGTTGCCATATCAGGGATGGGCGGAATTGAAACGTGGCAAGACGCTGCGGAATTTATATTACTTGGAGCCTCGACTTTACAAGTCACGACAGCCATTATGCAATATGGTTATCGCATCATTGATGATTTACGCAATGGGTTGATGCATTACATGGATGAGCAAGGAGTCAATAGTTTAAGTGAATTAGTTGGTCTAGCTAATCACAATCTTATTCCAGCTGAAGAGTTAGATCGTGACTACAAGATTTTCCCGGAAATTAATGTTGATGAATGCATTAACTGTGGCCGTTGTTATATCTCATGTTATGACGGGGCACATCAAGCCATCGATTGGGATGAAAAAACAAGATTACCCTCAGTCAATAAAGACAAATGCGTTGGTTGCTTACTCTGTTATCACGTTTGTCCTGTTGGAGCGATTAAGATGGGCGAAATTGTTTTTAAACCCGGACGGCAGGGAAAACGAAAAGTCGAAGATATTATTCATTAATAGTTTAAGGAGTGGCGACACTCCTTTTATTATATAAATGTAAGCCCATACAAAGTCAACAACGCCAAGTTTATATTGAAAAATATAAGATACTTTCCTATTATATTAAAGGTGCGTTTATGCGTCATTTGTTGACCGATGGAGGATAGATAATGGCAGTTATTCAAGAACACGCCAAGAAAAGGATCAAGGAGATTGTTGCTTCTCATAAAGATGAACCGACCCCCTTGCTCGTTGTCTTGTCACAAATTCAACAAGAATTTGGCTACATCCCTCTCGAAATTCAGGAAATCGTTTCGCAAGAAATGAATATTCCGGTTGCCGAGATATATGGTGTTGTCACTTTTTATTCGTTTTTCTCGTTAAAACCAAAAGGTAAGTACATTATCGGTGTTTGTCTAGGAACTGCTTGTTATGTCAAAGGCAGCCAGAACATCATTGATAAGTTTTGCGAACTTTTGAAAATCAAACCTGGCGAAACAACTCCTGATGGTCTATTTACTGTCGATGCCTTACGATGCATTGGCGCTTGTGCGATTGCTCCCGCCGTGACGATTAATGGCGAAGTTTACGCCAATCTAACGGTTGACCGCGTTGAAAAAATTCTTAAAGAATACGAAGGAGAAAACCAATAATGAAAATTAATACTCCTCAAGAGCTTGCTAGTAAAATTCGCTCATGCGAAAAGTGTTTAGCTCAAAAATTTAGCGGTGAAACCGGCACAAAAGCTTTGCTTGTTTGTGGTGGTTTAGGTTGTATTTCTACCGGCGCAGGCGACATTATCAATTTATTAAAATCCAAACTTAAAGAAAAAGGTCTCGAAGATAAAGTTAGTGTTGATACCGTTGGTTGTTTTGGCTTTTGCTCGCAAGGACCATTTATTCGTGTTTATCCTGGCGAAACTCTTTATCGCATGGTTAAACCAAGCGATGTCGATCGCATCATTGAAGAAGATGTTATCAATGGCCGCTTAGTCGAAGATTTAATTTATGTCGATCCAAAAACTAATCTTCCTGCTCGCACTGAAAAAGATATCGATTTCTTTAAGAAGCAAATTAAAATTGCTCTTTATGGAAGCGGCATTATTAATCCGGAAAGTCTTGATGAAGCCCTCGGTTATGGTTCATTCCGCGCTTTTAACAAAGTCATTACGACCATGAAAAGTCAGGAAGTCATTAATGAGGTTTTAGCCTCTGGCTTACGTGGCCGGGGCGGTGGTGGTTTCCCAACTGGTCGTAAATGGCAATTTGCCTTGGATCAAAAATCCGATGTTAAATACGTTGTTTGTAATGGCGACGAGGGCGACCCCGGTGCTTTTATGGATCGTTCAATTCTTGAAGGTAATCCCTTTGCCGTTATTGAGGGAATGATGATTGCTGGCTTCGCTATTCAAGCGACCGCTGGTTATTTCTATGTTCGGGCTGAATATCCTCTAGCGGTTTCAAGACTTAAAACAGCGATTGCTCTCCTTGAAGAAGTCGGCTTAATTGGCGATAACATTTTAGGAACGGGCTTTAATTTCCACGTTTATGTCCGTTTAGGCGCTGGTGCGTTCGTTTGTGGTGAAGAAACAGCATTGCTCAACTCCATTGAAGGCCAACGCGGTCAGCCGCGTCCACGCCCACCCTTTCCGGCCGTTAAAGGCTTGTGGCAAAAGCCAACGATTGTCAACAATGTTGAAACATTAGCAATCGTTCCTTATATCATTCGTAATGGGGCCGAAGATTTTGCGAAACTTGGTACCGAAAAATCAAAGGGCACAAAAGTTTTTGCTCTTGGTGGCAAGGTAAACAATGTTGGTTTAGTTGAAGTACCAATGGGAACGACGCTTCGCGAACTCATTTATGATATTGGCGGTGGAATTCCTAATGGTAAGAAATTTAAAGCCATTCAAACGGGTGGTCCTTCTGGCGGTTGTTTGACAGAAAAGGACTTAGACGCCCCGATTGATTATGATACGTTAATTGCTCGTGGCTCAATGATGGGCTCTGGTGGAGCAATTGTTATGGACGAAGACAACTGCATGGTCGATGTTGCTAAATTCTATATGGAATTTATTTGTGATGAATCATGCGGTAAGTGTACGCCTTGCCGAATTGGTACCAAGCGTATGCTTGAGTACTTAGAAAAAATTACCGAGGGTCGAGCTTCACTTGAAGATCTCGATGACTTGACTGAATTGGCGTATGCCGTTAAGGAAAATTCATTATGTGGTTTAGGCCAAACAGCCGCTAACCCTGTCTTATCAACAATGGCTAATTTTCATGACGAATATCTTGCTCACGTTGTCGATAAGAAATGTCCGGCTCATGTTTGTAAGAAATTAATGGAATATTATATTATTCCTGATAAGTGTAAAAAATGTGGCAAATGTGCTCGCGTTTGCCCGGTTAGCTGTATTAGTGGCGTTTTAGGTAAAACCCCCTTCCTCATTGATCCGTTAAAGTGTATCAAATGTGGAATGTGTTATTCCGTCTGTCCGTTTGATTCTATCATTAAGCGCTAGAAGGAGAAGAAATAATGGCAAAATTAGTAAATATTAAAATTGAAGGTAAATCCTTTCAAGTCGAAGAAGGCTTGACGATTTTAAAAGCCGCCAAAAAATGCGGCTTCGATATTCCTTCTCTATGTGCTTTTAATGACGGCAAGTGCTCGTTAGCGAGTTGCCGCGTTTGTCTGGTGGAAGTCAAAGGAGCCCGTGGTTTAGTAGCTTCGTGTGCCTATCCAGTTAACGAAGGAATGGAAGTTAGTATTTCCTCACCCCGGGCCGTTAAAGCCCGTCGTTCTTCAGTTGAATTACTTTTAAGTAATCATAGTAAAAATTGTCAACAATGTTCTAAAAACGGCCAATGTGAATTGCTTCATGTTGCCACTATTACAGGCGCTCGTGATGATGCCTATAAAGGCGAATTAACAAGAACAACCCTTGATCGTCTCGCTCCGGGTATTATTCGTGATACTTCGAAATGTGTTCTTTGTGGTCGCTGTGTTGTTCGTTGTAAAGAAGCACAAGGAATTGGCATTCTTGGTCAAGAATTCCGTGGTTTCAAAACAATTGTGGCTCCTGCTGAAAATCGTAGTTTTATGCATTCACCATGTATTCAATGTGGTCAATGTATTAACGTTTGTCCAACTGGTGCATTATCAGAAAATAGCGAAATTAATGCCGTTGATAAAGCCTTTACAACTCATAAATATGTAATTGTTCAAACCGCTCCAGCTGTTCGGGCCGCTATCGCCGAAGAATTCGGTGAAAAGATTGGTACTCCCGGCACCGGTAAGATGGTTGCTGCTTTACATCGTCTTGGTTTTTATCGTGTCTTCGATGTTAACTTTTCAGCGGACTTGACGATTATTGAAGAAGCCAACGAACTGCTAATCAGAATTAAAAACGGTGGCAAGCTTCCACAAATTACATCCTGTTCACCAGGATGGATTAATTATATGGAATATTTCTACCCTGATATTATTCCTAACATTTCAACTTGTAAGTCACCTCACGAAATGGGCGGAGCAATTATTAAGTCATACTTTGCTGAAAAGCATAATTTAGATCCGAAAGATATTTTTGTTGTTTCAATTATGCCTTGCACAGCAAAAAAATATGAAAAAACAAGACCGCAAAACGCTGCCGTAGAAAACCTTCCTGATGTTGATGCTGTCTTAACCACTCGTGAACTAGCTAAAATTATTAAACGGGCTGGTATTGTTTGGAATAAACTTCCAGATGAAGATTTTGATGATGATTTAATTGGCGAATATAGCGGGGCTGGTGTTATCTTTGGCGTTACTGGCGGAGTTATGGAAGCAGCGCTTAGAACTGCTTATCACGAGTTAACTGGTAAAGAAGCCGAGATTGTAGCCTTTAATGAAGTTCGGGGATTAGAAAATATTAAAGAAGCCGAATTAGACATTAATGGCACGAAAGTTCGCGTTGCCGTCAGCCATGGTATGAAAAACGCCAAACCATTACTTGATCAAATTCGCAATGGAACTTCGCCATATCATTTTATTGAAATTATGGGTTGTCCAGGTGGTTGTATTAATGGTGGTGGTCAACCGTTTGTTAAACCGGTTTTCCTACCTAATGAAGACGACAATATTCTTGAAACTTACATGCAAAAGCGGGCCAGTGTTCTTTATAGCGAAGACGAAAGACAAGTCGTTCGTCAATCGCATAACAATAAAGACATTATCCGTCTTTACAAAGATTACCTTGGCGAGCCGTGTGGTCATAAGGCTCACAGTTTGCTTCATACTTCTTATGTTGCGGATCGTGTTCGCTTTCCGGTAAAGTAAAAAAACATGCAAAACGGGGCCGAAATACGCATAATCGGCCTCTTTTCTTAGAAAGTGAAATATGTACAAAACAATTCTTTTTGATCTTGATGGCACTATACTTCATACAATATCCGATATCACAATTGCTTTGAATGCTTCATTGAAAGCCTGTGGTTACGATTTTTCTTATGATGATGAAGGAACCAAAAAATTAATTGGAATGGGGGCCAGAAACATCATTGCCCGAGCCTTTAAAAACCGCAGTCATACCACCCAAGAATTTGATCGTTTGCTTGAGGTTTTTACAACTAACTATAAAATATATCAAGGTCAAACAGCCCGCCCTTATGAAGGAATAATTGAACTTCTTAATGACCTTAAGGGTAGGGGAATTAAATTATTAGTCGCTAGCAACAAACCGGATCATTTAGCCAAAGAAATTGTTAAACGTATTTTTGGACTAGACCTTTTTGACGATATTTATGGTCATCAAGTAGGCAAACCTGAAAAGCCCGACCCTTATCTCGTCGACTATCTTCTTGACAAACACCAAATTAATCATGAAGAAACTTTATTTGTTGGAGATAGCGATGTCGATGTCGCCACCGGCATCAACAGCTCTCTTAAAGTGGCATTGGTAACTTGGGGCTATGGTGACTACAATGAAGAGCTTCTTAAGAAAGCGACTTATGTTGTCAATAGCGTCTCTGAATTAAAAAGCATTGTCTTTGCTTAAAGCAAGTGCTAGTATAATCGCCAACCATAAACAAAACATGTTTTTGTTTGTGCTATAATTATTTTTTAGAGTTAAGCTATGGAAATAAAACTTTTCAACTCATTAAGTGACAAACTGGAAACTTTTGTGCCTTTACGTTCTGGCGAAGTTTCTATTTATGTTTGTGGACCGACCGTTTATAACGATCCTCACATCGGAAATATGCGGCCAGTTGTTGTTTTTGATGTCTTACGCCGCCTATTTGAATATCTAGGTTATAAAGTCACCTTTGTTAGCAATTACACTGACGTCGATGACAAAATCATCAATCAGGCCTTGCAAGAAAAAGTCAGTGAGTCAATTATTTCATCGCGTTACATTGAATCGTTTAATAGCGTTGTTCAAAGCATTAATTCATTTTCTCCTTCTCTTGCTCCTCGAGTTACGGAATACATACCCCAGATTATTCGCTATATCGAAGAATTAATTGATAAAGGGGCCGCCTATGTCGTTGAAGGTGACGTTTATTTTCGCGTTTCTTCAATTGAAAATTATGGCGAATTAAGCAATATCAATGTTGATGATTTGATTAGCGGAGCACGAATCGAAGAAAACATCAAAAAAGAATCACCTCTAGATTTTGTGTTATGGAAAAAAACCGCAACCGGAATTAACTGGGAAACCAGATGGTCAAAAGGTCGTCCTGGTTGGCACACGGAATGCTGCGTGATGATTAATAGTCTTTTTCCTAAAGGACGAATCGATATTCATGGCGGTGGCTTTGATTTAAAGTTCCCTCATCATGAAAATGAAATTGCCCAGAGCAAAGCCCATAATGGAAATTCTATCGCTACCTATTGGCTTCATAATGGTTTTATTAATTTTGGTGATAATAAAATGTCGAAGTCACTTGGTAATGTGGTTTTGGCCAAAGACGCAATCGCCAAATATGGCGGTAATTTGATTCGTCTAGTTTTACTAGGTACATATTATCGTTCCCCACTAACTTTCAGTTATGAGGTTATGGAAACCGCGGCAACAGAGTATGAGAAAATCGAAAAAGCCGTTCAGCAAATGGCCGTTACTTTGCAACTAGCTGGTATAAAATTAAAAGGCGATGAACAAATCGATATCACGCCCTTTCTTTCTTTTCTTGCCGATGATCTTAATACACCGAATGCGATAACTGAGTTATTTGCTATAATTAAGAAAGCCAATGCCACTTTACGTCAAAAACCCCTTGATTATCGCACGATTTCACGAACATTTGACGAGATACAAGATATGCTTTGGATTCTTGGACTGAAGGTTGAATATCCTCTTCTAAATGAAGATGATAAAAAAATCTATGCTGACTATTTAAAATATAAAGCCGAGAAGAATTTTACGGAAAGCGACCGTTTGCGCCAAATCTTAATGGCCAAACACATTTTATAGGAGGAGCTTATTATGCCCAGCACCATTATTGATCAACAAATTGTTACATGGTTTAACAACCTATTCGGGGCCAACGGTTGGGGGAACATCATTTTAATTATTGTTTCCTTACTCGTTACCATTATTTGCGCAGGCATTATTGGCTTTGAACGCGAATATCACGGACACGCTGCCGGACTTAGAACCCACCTCTTAGTCGCAATCGGTTCAGCTTTAATTATGATTGTTTCAATTTATGGTTTTCCGGAAATCTCACAATCTGACACCCGTGATCCAGCTCGTTTAGCCGCTCAAGTTGTTAGCGGTATTGGTTTTCTTGGTGCAGGCACGATTATTCAAACTGGAACTGATGTTAAAGGTTTAACTACAGCGACCACTTTGTGGTTAGCCATGGCCATTGGCTTATCTGCTGGAAGTGGCAATTTCATAATTACAATTATTGCAACTGTTCTTGCTTTCATTTCTTTAGTCTCCCTTCGTAAGATTGAAAAACTAGCAAGCAGACGTAATCCAATCATTCGCATCGTTGTTCCTAGTGAACGACCAATTCTTAAAGAAATACATTTAGTGGCCAATCATTACGGTATTGCTATTCGCGATTTAGAATCACAAATCGTCGAATATCAAGACCAGTCAGTTCTTCGTTTAACAATGCGCTGTTCATTTGTAGCTAAAGCCCAAGTAACAGCTTTTATTGACGACCTTAGAGAAAAAATCAACCCCCTTGATATTAAGCTATCAACGGAAAGTTAATAATTAACTTAATTTGAGAAAACTATTAAAATTGACATGTCAAAATTAATCTATGGGAGAAATCCAGTTTTAAGTTCTCTCGGCGAAAACCGCGTTGAGAAGGTTTTCCTTGATGTCCGTTTTAATGACGCAAGGTTTCTGGCCAAATTAGTTACAAAGAAAGTTCTAATTGAAAAAGTTAACTCTTCAAAACTTGATGAGTTGTCGAACCACGGTGTTCACCAAGGCGTTGTCGCCTCAGTAATGGACTTTCGCTACTACACTTTGGAAGAAGTTCTTGCTGCATGCCAAGGTAAAAAGTTTCCTCTTGTTCTCATTTTAGACGCTCTTAAAGATCCGCATAATTTGGGGGCTATCTTACGAACTTGTGATGCATTTGGAGTCGATGGTGTCGTTATTAAAAAGCACGAGCAAGTGCCTTTAAATGCCACAGTCGCTAAAGTGTCAACCGGAGCTATTGATCATGTCAAAGTTGTTGAAGCCACTAATCTTAGCAACATTATTCAAAAACTTAAAGATTCAGGTTTTTGGATTGTTGCAAGTGATGGTGAAGCCTCAACAAGTTATCTGGAAGTTGATGCAAAAAGACCACTTGCGTTAATTCTTGGTAGCGAAGGTGAAGGCGTTAGTCGCCTACTGCTTCAGCGCAGTGATTATGTTGTCAAAATTCCGATGTTTGGACATGTCAATTCCCTCAACGTTTCAGTCGCCGCCGGAATTCTTATTGCTAATATTATCGCAAAGCGATAGTTTCTCCTCTTGGAGGATTTATGACTACGAGCAAAATCTGTGATGAACAGCTCATTTTGTGCTATCGCCAAAACTCAAAAGAAGCCTATGAAAGTCTTTTAAAAGCAAAGTATCAAGCCGTCTTACCTTTACTGAAAAAGTATGCCACGCAATGTAAACCATTTGGGGCAGATCTTAACGATATTTATGCTGTATTTCTGGAATCGTTTCACAAAGCTATTCGCCGATTTGTTTTCGATTCGATAACTTTTCAAACGTATTTTTTAAAAGTCTTAAATCGTGATCTCGCTGGTTATTACCGAACACTTTCTAATCCTAATAACTCAAGCAATAATTGCTTAAGCCTTGATGCCGAAGTTAGTTGTGAAACTTCTCTAACATTCCATGATGTATTAACCGATTCATCGCAAAAAATTGACGCCAGGAGTTTCGCGAATGTTAATGCTGTTTACGCAATAATGGCAAAAGAGCCTCGAACTTCACGAGATGAAATAATGCGGCGAATCATCTTGTTAAAATCCGCTGGATACTCAGTTTCAGAAATAGCTAGTCTAACAAAATTAAAAGTTTCATCAGTTCGTCGTCGCTTGAATGCTTTTTATGATGAAGAGCTCGGAAATGCAATCAAAAAATGCCTATTATAGGCACTCATTTTATATCTATTGACAGCATCTTTTTACAATGGTATATTTTGTAAGCAAGATATAAGGCAGGATAACTGAAAGATGCGTCAAAAAATTATTTTAATTTGCCCGATTTGCTTAAATCGCAATTACACCACGACAAAGAAAAAAGACGCTTCATCAGTTCGTGTCGAAATGAAGAAGTTTTGTCCACGCTGCAATCAATATACTTTGCATAAAGAAAGTAAGTAGGAGGTCTGAAAATGGGAGTCAAAAAATACACGTCCGAAGTTATTAAAGAAGGTAAACGCGTTCGCTGGCCTAAGCGTGAACAGTTATTGCCGACAATTATCGTTGTTGTTGCGATTGCTGCTTTTGCCGCAATTTTCTTAAGCTTAGAAGACTGGGCGGCTGGTTCGCTACTACAAACATTAAAAGACGCTTTTGCGGAATGGAGTAAATAACAATGGGACCCGAATTAGGAAAAAAACAATGGTATATCGTCACGGCTTATTCCGGCCATGAAAACAAAGTTGCTGAAAACCTTAAGACTAGAATTACGAGAATGAATTTGACTGATTATATTTTTCAAGTCATTGTCGCTGAGCAAGAAGTGCCAGTTCTCAAAGAAGGACTGCCAACTGGTAAGACAAAAATGAAAAATCTTTACCCCGGTTATATTTTCGTTGAAATGATTATGACCGATGAATCTTGGTTTATGGTTCGTAACACTCCAGGAGTGACTGGTATTGCTGGTTCATCTGGTGGAGGTCAAAAGCCAACTCCAGTTACACGCGAAGAAATTGAACCCGTTTTGAAGAGAATGGGAATTATTGATATTACGATGTATGATCGTTACAACGTCGGTGATCTTGTTAAAGTTATTCACGGACCACTAGAAGGCACAGAAGGCCATATCTTATCAATTGATAAAGAAACCGGTGCTTGCCGTGTTGAAACGGTTTTCTTCGGTCGGCCAACACCTGTTGATGTCGAATTTAGCGAAATCGAAAGAATCTAAGAAAGTCCCCGAAAGGGGATTTTTCTTTGCGTATTGCTTGTTAACTAGCCCCTTTTATAATAATTTTATTATACGCTCTTTGTGAGTCTGCTCAGGAGGTAACACCATGGAGAAGATTATCTACACCATTGAAGGCCTTGATTGTGGCAATTGTGCCGTCAAGATTGAACGACACCTTAATAAAGACGAACATATCGCCCACGCTAGTTTGGATTTTGCCGCAGCGCGCCTTTACGTTACATATAAAGAGAATGCTTTTAAACTTGATGAATTGATATCAAAAATCAAAGAAGTTAATGATGATAAGTTGACAATTGATTACGCCCACAAAGCTAAAAGCGAAGATAAAGGTTTTTTAACACCTAAGATTATCGCCTTGTTAATACGTTTGATTACATCAACTGCTCTAATGTTGGTGGCAACTTTCGCCATTCCTCACGAGCTTATGTGGCTTCAAATAGTATTATATTCTCTTTCTTTAGCCATTATTATTTACGACATTACTTGGAAATCTTTAGCCAAAATTCTTCGGTTTAGAAATCCTCTTGATGAGAATCTTTTGTTGACCATTTCAGCGGTTGGGGCCTTTTTAATGGGCTTACCGGTTTTTGGCTCTCATGGTGAATATGTGGAAGGCATTTTGATTATTATTTTTTATCAAATTGGCCAAATCTTTGAAGAAATTGCTATTAATAAATCGCGGCGGGCTATTACTAGAGCTGTTAGTCTCGGCAGTGATACGGCGAATCTTATTGTTGGTAATGAAGTAAAAATTGTTAATCCCAAGGATTTAAGAATTGATGATTCAATTTTAATTAAAGTAGGAGAAGTTGTTCCGGTTGATGGCGTCATTTTAAGTGGCGAAGGAATGATTGACACGTCGAGTCTGACGGGGGAATTCATGCCAATCAATGTTGATCAAGGTAATAAAGTATTAAGCGGTTCGATTCTTAAAAGTGGCTCATTGACAATGAAAGTCGAAAGACTATATGAAGATAGTGCTATTTCTAAGATTCTTGAACTTGTATCCAATAGCGGTGAACGGAAATCAAAAGCCGAGAAATTTATTACAAAGTTTGCACGTATATATACACCAATTGTTTTAATCGTTGCCACCCTTGTTTCGCTTGTTCCCCTCGTTTTCCCTAGCCAAGAATTTCATGTTTGGATATATAATGCTCTTTCTGTTTTAGTTGTTTCTTGTCCTTGCGCTGTGGTTATCTCTGTTCCGTTAGCGTTCTTCTCTGGTATTGGACTAGCAAGTAAAAAAGGCATCATTATCAAGGGTTCAAATTACCTTGATGAACTTAGCAAAATGGGCTATGTTTTAACCGATAAAACTGGCACTCTAACCTATGGGTTTTTTGAGGTTAAAAAAGCTGTTTTTGAAGGTATTAATGAGGAGCTCTTTTGGGAATACCTAGTAGCGGTGGAGAGCCAATCAAATCATCCTATCGCTAAAGCAATTCTTCATAGTCGTAAGAATCAAAAAAGCGGCTTTTTGCAAGAAAATTACCGCGAAATACCTGGTTTTGGCGTCGAAACAACTTATCTTGGTAAGCGAATCATGGCTGGCAAAACAAGCTTTTTAATCGAAGACGGAATTCAAGTTCCTGAGAGTGAAGAAATAGGGACAATTATTCACTTGGCTGTTGACCGCAAGTATGTCGGTTATGTTGTGCTAAATGACACCGCCAAAGTCGATTCAAAAAGTATGGTCGGTGGTTTACGAAAAATGGGTATTGAAACCGTCCTTCTCTCTGGTGATCGTGTGGAAAACGCTCGACTAATTTCTGAAGAGTTAGGTATTAAACAATATCATGGCCAACTTACACCTGAAGATAAGCTGACAATCTTAGAAACATACCTCGAAAAAGGTAAAGGAAAAGTTGGCTTTGTAGGTGACGGCGTCAATGATGCTCCGGCTATTATTCGCAGTGACATTGGGTTTGCAATGTCGGGAATTGGCAGTGACATCGCTGTCCATAATGCTGAAGTCATAATTGTTAATGACAATCCAATGAAAGTAGTAGACGCCATTAAAATATCAAAAATGACGAGACGAGTTGCTATTTTCAATATTGTTTTCTCACTAGCAGTAAAGTTTGCCATTATGGTTTTAATCCTTTTTGGCGTTCTTGGCGCAATGCAAATGACCATTGCTATGCTCGCTGATACAGGTTTGACAGTATTGATGATTATCAATTCTTTGCTGTTGTTATATCGAAGAGTATAGTAAATTACTGTACTTTGTTATTTAAAAATATTTATATTTTTGAGGGCCTCAGTTAAAGACTATCGAGGCCTTTTAGTTATGGGTAGGTAAAAAATACCTTGTATGTACGCATGGTATTTGATAAAATACTTCAGCGTGTGCTCTTGAGTGTAGAGAACATGAGCGCTCGCAGTCTTGTGTGGAAGGATGCACGATTCATCCCTCGACCACAACACGGACAACAAATTCACTACAAAGGAGGAATGTCACGTGAGTAAAAGAATCGCTAAAGTCGTGAAGATGGAATTACCAGGCGGCGAAGCCAAACCTGGACCTAAACTTGCCTCAGCCGGTGTCATCATGCCGAAGTTCTGTACGGACTTCAATGCCAAGACCGCCGACCGTCGCGGTGAGACCGTACCGGTCATCATCACAGCCTATGAAGACAAATCACATGATTTTGTCATCAAAACCGCACCAGTGGCTGAATTATTAAAAAAAGCCGCCGGTATTGCCAAGGGTTCCGCAAACCCCAAAACTACTAAAGCAGGACACATTAGTAAAGCCAAATTGCGGGAAATCGCCGAATACAAAATGCCTGATCTCAATTGCAATGATATCGAAGCTGCCCTTAAAGTCGTTGAGGGTTCTGCTCGTAACATGGGCATCACGATCGACGAGGATTAGTGGGAGGGTTATTAACCCGTCCGTACCACCTAGGAGGAAAATGAATGAAAGTAGGTAAAAAATACAAGGCCGTCGCGGAACTTGTCGATGCAAATAAGCTCTACACCATCGAAGAAGCCGCCGAACTTGTCAAAAAAACTTCCACTGTGAAGTTTGACGCTACCATCGATGCTTCTTTCCGGCTTAATGTCGATCCCAAACAAGCGGATCAGCAAATTCGAGGCACGATTAATCTGCCTCATGGCAATGGTAAGACAAAGAGAATTCTTGCTGTTACCAACAAAGTCGAAGACGCGAAAGCGGCCGGGGCGGATTTCGCCGGGGGCAAAGAAATGCTCGAGAAAATCCAAAAAGAAAACTGGTTTGATTTTGATGTCATCGTCGCCACACCAGATATGATGGGTGAACTTGGTAAAATGGGTCGCTTACTTGGACCTAAAGGTTTAATGCCTAACCCCAAGACTGGCACTGTTGCCGTTGATATCGCAAAAGCGATTCATGAAATCAAACGCGGCAAAGTCGAATATCGTGTTGATAAAGACGGAAATGTCCACGTTTCTATCGCTCGGGTTAGCTTCGACAATGAAAAGATTATTGATAATCTTCGCGCTTTATGCGAGCTGATTGTCAAAGTCCGTCCATCAAGCGTTAAAGGTGTTTACATCAAAAACGCGGTCATTCACACGACCATGGGGCCATCGATTAAAATTACATTCGCTGGTCGCTAAACAGTTCTAACGAAGCACAATATACCATAGACAGCAACGGCCAAGGGGCTTAATCAAGTTGCCGAGGTAGATAAAATATACCCATTAGGGTCCATCACTCAAAGTATATTGGAGCCTCACAAGTCGAAAACTTAAAAGGAGGTGAAGAACAAGATGAATAACGAAATCTTAAAAGCCAAAGAAGCAGTCGTTAATGAACTCAAAGACAAGTTGAGTAATTCGCCAACACTGGTCGTCTTCGAATTCCGGGGCATGAATGTTCAGGAAATTACGAATCTTCGTCGTGCATTGCGCGTTGAAGGCACCGAAATCGGCGTTTATAAAAACACGATGATCGAAAGAGCGGCCGCTAGTCTTGGTCACGAAGATTTACTTCAACACATATCCGGTCCGAACGCATTTGCGTTTTCTCGCGATGTAATCGCCGGTCCTAAAGTCCTAGCCAAATTTGCTAGACGCAATGAAAAGCTAGTCATCAAAGGAGGTCTCGTCGAAGGCAAGGTTGTTAATGCCAAAGAAATGTTGGCGCTTGCCGCATTACCGGGACGCGAAGGATTAATCTCTATGTTCTTGTCGGTGCTTCAAGCACCAGTCCGCCAATTTGCATGTGCCGTTCAAGGCATTGCGGACAAAGCCAATTAATGCCACAGTAGGAGGAAAAACAATGGCTAAATTAACCAAAGAGGAAATTATTGCCTCTCTAAAAGAAATGACCGTTCTTGAACTCAATGAACTCGTCAAAGCTGTCGAAACTGAATTCGGTGTTACCGCTGCTGCTCCTGTAGCCGCTGCCGCTGCACCTGTCGAAGAAGAAGCCGAAGCCAAAGGACCAGTAGATGTTAATCTCGTTCTCAAGGCTGTTGGTATGTCAAAAGTCGCAGTCATTAAAGCCGTCCAAGCCATCACAGGTCTCGGACTTATGGATGCCAAAAAACTCGTTGATGGCGCTCCTGTCAACGTTAAAGAACACATTTCACCAGTCGAAGCTGAAGAGCATAAAAAGGCTCTCGTCGCCGCTGGTGCCGAAGTTGAAATTAAGTAAATCACTTATTATCTATATCCGCTGACATTAGGCGGATTTTCGGCTTTTTACGACCCCAACAAAATACGCCAGCTAGTGGAAGCGAGGGCAAAATAACTGCTCTCGCTCCAAAAGGCGCAATTCAATTCGATCCGAGTCACAGCCTTCGAAGTGACAAATCAAACGAAGGATTAAATGATTCAATTGTGATTTCCTAACCATGCTCACCGCGAGATGAAAAAAGTGAAATTAGCAAATTGATGGCGGTTTGCCTCCGTGGGGCAAACGATCGGCAGTCATTTCCATGAAATTTCTGCCCATCTATTGCAAGGCAAACAAAATTAGAAAAGGAGCCATTACATGAGTAATATTGAAAAAAAGCACAAAATGCTTCCGAATAATCGTATTGATTATTCAAAAATTTCCGGATCTTTACCTCTTCCTTATTTAGCAGAAATACAAACCGAGTCGTTTACTTGGTTTAAGGATGAAGGGCTTAACGAAGTTTTAAAGGAAGTTTTTCCAATTGAAAACTATACTAACGATGCTCGCATTCACTATAAAGAATGCCGCCTCGAAAAACCTGATTATACATATTTAGAGTGTAAAGAAAGAGATTTGACCTATAGTTCTGCACTTCGCGTCAAACTTAGACTTGAACTCGTTAAAACCGGTGAGATTAAAGAAGCTGAAGTATTTATGGGTGACTTACCGTTAATGACCGATAGCGGCACCTTTGTCGTAAACGGGGCCGAACGCGTTATCGTCTCTCAACTCGTACGCTCTCCTGGCGCTTACTTAAGCAAGAATCTTGAAAAAACCGGTAAATATACATTTAATGCCGATTTAATTCCCACACGTGGTACGTGGTTGGAATTCGAAGCTGATCAAAAAGATCTCATTTGGGTCCGCATTGACCGGCAACGTAAAATGAACGCGACTGTTTTGCTAAAGGCTTTGGGATTTGAAGACCCCAATGATATTACAAAACTTTTTGGCAATCGCCAGATGTTGGTTAATACCCTCGAAAAAGATAAAGATGTTAGAACATCGCGTGATGCTTTAGTCGAAATTTTCCGAAAACTAAAACCCGGCGAACCAATTACTAACGAAGGCGTAAAATTATTCTTAACGCAAAAGTTTTTTGATCAAAAACGTTATGACCTTGGTCGGGCTGGTCGTTTTAAATATCGCAATAAACTCGGTATTTACAACCGCTTAGCGGGTCGGATTTTAGCCCAAGATCTTGTTTCTGCGGATGGCGAAGTTCTTTTTAAGAAAGACTATCGCTTAACAAAAAGTGATGTCGACCATCTTCGCGATATTGAGTTCTTTGAAAAAGGCGCTCATCAAAAGACATTAAAAATTAACAAAGAACTCGATAACAATGGTCTTGTTAACATCGTTAAAGTCTATGTTACTGATAAAAAGGATGTGACCGCTAATATTATCGGTACCGACCTTAATCAAACACTTCCCCGTGTGACAATTTCTGATATCGTCGCTACGTTCTCTTACTTTATGAACGTCATTGATGGTTTCGGTGACACTGATGATATTGACCACCTTGGCAATCGCCGCATTCGTTGTGTTGGTGAATTAATTCAAACCCAATTCCGAATTGGTTTGACGAAAATGGCCAAAACCGTTCAACAAAAGATGTCAATTTCGGAAATGGAAAGCGTTAGTGTTCAATCCTTAATCAACATTCGTCCTTTAACATCCAGCATTCGTGAATTCTTTGCGAGCTCGCAACTATCACAATTTATGGATCAAACTAACCCTCTAGCGGAATTAGCGAACAAACGCCGTCTTTCCGCTCTTGGTCCTGGCGGTCTAACACGTGATCGCGCAAGCATGGATGTTCGCGACGTTCACCACACCCATTACGGTCGTATTTGTCCGATTGAAACTCCTGAAGGTCAAAATATTGGTTTAATTAATAACTTGGCTACTTATGCCAAGATTAACAAGTATGGCTTTATAGAAACACCATATCGTCGTGTCGATAAAGTTACACATCAAGTACTTGATGAAGCCGAATATTTATCGGCTGATATGGAAAGAACCCACGTCATTGCTCAAGCTAACGTCACCTTGGATGAAAACGGTTTGATTCTTGATGAATATGTCGTGGCTCGTCATGATGGCAAAAACATCATGGCTCATAAAGAAGAAGTGGACTACATTGACGTTAGCCCGAAACAAATTGTTTCGATTGCTTCCTCTTGTATTCCTTTCTTGGAAAACGACGATACCACTCGTGCTCTCATGGGCGCGAACATGCAAAGGCAAGCGCTACCTTTATTAAAGCCGAGCGCTCCCTTAGTTGGTACAGGCATGGAACACATTGTGGCCCGTGACTCAGGTTTAGCGGTTATTTCAACTGGCGACGGCGTTGTCTCTTATGTCGATAGCCGTAAAATCGTTGTCAAAGATAGTAAAAAGAAAACTAGAACTTACCAATTGCAAAAGTTTGCTCGTTCCAACCAAGGAACTTGCATTAATCAAGTAGCAGTTGTCAAAGTCGGCCAACAAATTAAAGCCGGTGATATTCTCGCCGATGGACCAGCCATGCAAAATGGTGATCTGGCTCTTGGACAAAACGTAACAATCGCCTTTATGACCTGGAATGGTTATAACTATGAAGACGCTGTTATCATGTCAGAACGGCTTGTTAAAGATGATTCTTATACCTCAATCCATATTGAAAAATATGAATTAGAGTGTCGTGAAACAAAACTCGGTGCTGAAGAAATTACGCGTGATGTTCCTAACGTTAGCGAAGAAGCTAAGGCTTTCCTCGATGAACGCGGCATTGTTGTTCCTGGTGCCGAAGTTAAAGAAGGCGATATCCTTGTTGGAAAAATTACACCTAAAGGCGTAACAGAACCAACACCTGAAGAAAAATTGCTCATGGCGATTTTCTCGGAAAAAACCAAAGAAGGTAAAGATTCCTCATTGCGTGTCTCTCACGGTGGAGCCGGTATCGTTCTTGATGTTAAAATTTTCTCTCGTAAAAACGGTGACGAATTGCCACCTGGCGTTAATGAAGTTGTTCGTGTTTATATCGTTCAGAAACGTAAAATTTCTGAAGGTGATAAAATGTCGGGCCGCCACGGTAACAAAGGTGTTATTTCTCGTATTCTCCCTGTTGAAGACATGCCCTTCTTACCCGATGGCACACCAGTTGACATTATGCTCAATCCTCTCGGTGTTCCTTCCCGTATGAACATCGGCCAAATTTTGGAAATTCACCTTGGTTTGGCTTGCCAAAAATTAGGTATGAAATTAGCAACCCCTGTTTTTGATGGCATTAGCAACGAAGAAATTTTCGACCTCATGAAACAGGCCGAAATTGCCCCGGATGGTAAAACCATTCTCTATGATGGCCGGACAGGCGAACGTTTTGATGAACGGATTTCTGTGGGTGTTATGTACATGATTAAACTCGTCCACATGGTCGACGATAAATTGCACGCTCGTGCGACAGGTCCTTATTCTCTCGTCACACAACAGCCACTTGGCGGTAAAGCCCAAAACGGTGGTCAGAGATTTGGCGAAATGGAAGTGTGGGCTCTTGAAGCTTATGGTGCAGCTCATACCCTCCAAGAATTATTGACGATTAAATCTGATGATCGTGTCGGTCGTCGTAAGACATACGAAGCGATTATTAAAAACTATGCGATTCCGCGCCCCGGAATTCCCGAAGCCTTTAAAGTTCTAACCAAAGAATTACAAGCCCTTGGTATGGACGTTAAATTGCTGAATACAGAGGGTAATAAAATTGATATGGACGCTCTTGCTAAAGAGACCCAAATCGAAGAAAGAAAGATTAACTCGACCATTCGTTCTCTTACTAGAGAAGGCGTCGCTGATGATATCACTAGCGATAACGAACAGTTGGCTGAGTTGCTTAACTAAGGAGGTCATGAATAATGTTTGATGTAAATCGATTAGCCGCCCTACAAGTCGGCCTAGCCTCCCCAGAGACGATTCGCTCATGGTCACATGGCGAAGTCTTAAAACCAGAAACGATTAACTACCGGAGTCAAAAACCGGAAGCTCAAGGTCTTTTCTGTGAAAAGATTTTTGGTCCAAGCAAGGATTATGAATGTCACTGCGGAAAATATAAGAAGATTCGCTTTCAAGGTATTACCTGCGAAAAGTGTGGTGTTGAAGTTATCTCCAAAGAAGTCCGTCGGGAAAGAATGGGCCACATTGAATTGGCTTCTCCTTGCACGCATATTTGGTATCTCAAAGGTATTCCGAGCCGCATTGGCTTAATTCTCGATATTCCTCCTAAACAACTTGAGGAAATCAACTATTTCGTCGCTCACGTCTGTTTAAACCCAGGCAACAGCAATGTTTTATATTATCGTCAATTCCTTGATGAAAGAACGGCTCGTCAAGAATTTGTGGCCGTTATTCGCGAATTTCAACCGACGCTTGATAAAGAAAGCGCCGACTATATTAAGAGCGAAGATTTAATCGAAAGAATGCAAAACCCCCAAGAAACATTTGATTTCTTCACGGTTTCTGACTTTATTTCGAAATACACTAATGCCGAATTTGGCGAAGGTGCTGCAGCGATTAAACGTTTGTTAAGAGAAATTAATCTTAACGAAGAATTTAAAAGTATTAACGCCAAACTCAAAGATTGTAGTGCACAAAGTCGTATTAAACTTTCGAAGCGTTTGGAAGTTATTGAAGCTTTCCGTAATTCGGACAATCGTCCGGAATGGATGGTTCTTGATGTTTTGCCAGTTATTCCCCCGGATCTTCGTCCGATGCTTCAACTTGATGGTGGCCGGTTTGCTGCCAGCGACTTAAATGACTTATATCGTCGCGTTATTACACGCAACACTCGTTTAAAGAAGTTAATCGACATGAACGCTCCTTACGTCATTTTAATGAATGAAAAGCGGATGCTTCAAGAAGCAGTCGATGCTTTGATTGATAACGGCAGAAGAAATAAACCTGTTGTAGGTTCTGGCGGCCGTCCCCTCAAATCACTTTCTAGTTCCCTTAAAGGTAAACAAGGTCGTTTCCGTCAAAACTTGCTTGGTAAACGTGTTGATTACTCAGGTCGTTCGGTTATTGCCGTCGGACCAGACTTAAAAATGTATCAATGTGGTTTACCACGAGAGATGGCCATTCAACTTCTTCGCCCCTTTATTGCCGCAATTTTAATTAAAGAAAATTATGTTAATGCTCATCGTCAAGCTGATAAGATTATCGATCGCTATGACGCTGTTGTCTTTGACATTATTGAACGGATTATTAGTGATCACCCGGTTTTATTAAACCGCGCGCCAACGTTACACCGTCTTGGTATTCAAGCTTTCCAACCCAAGCTAGTTGATGGACGAGCTATTCGTCTACACCCCTTAGTTTGTACTGGTTTTAATGCCGACTTTGATGGTGACCAAATGGCCGTTCACGTTCCTTTAAGCAAATCAGCCCAACATGAAGCTCTTGAACTTATGTTGGCCAGTAACAACATTCTTGGTCCTAAAGATGGCCGTCCGATTGTTACCCCATCGCAAGACATGGTTCTTGGTAATTATTATTTAACCCTTGAAGAAACACGCGAACAACTCGCAGCTCGTAGTAAACGCCGTCTTGATAAAGGCGACATTGAAGAATATGAGCGTTTTGCAACCTACGCTGGTGCTGAAGGTAAAGTATTCCGCAGTATTGATGAAGTTATGCTTGCTTATGATACTCATCAAGCCCATCTTCATAATCGTGTTGCCATTCGCGCTAGTGCGTTAGGAAAAACAGGATTCACGAAAGAAATGAATGAGTCGTATTTAATTACGACGGTTGGCAAAATTATTTTCAACCTCATTTTCCCGGCTGATTTCCCATATTTAAATAATGCAAATGCCGATAACTTAAAAGGCGATTTAGCAAAATTCTTTGTACCAAAGGGCACAGATATTTCTGATTATATTCATAAACAACCCCTAATTCCGCCTTTCACTAAGAAACACTTAGGCAACATTATTAACGAAATCTTTAGTCGCTATGGCACGTCTAAAACGTCAGCCGTTCTTGACAAGATGAAAGATATTGGTTTTAAATACGCGACGATTGCTGGTGTAACTATTTCCATTAGCGATATTAACGTTGTTGGCGATAAACAACAATTACTCAAAGACGGCGATAACCGTGTTGAGCAAATTACCGAAATGTTCGAACGTGGTCTCTTAACCGACAATGAACGTCACAAACACGTCGTTGATGTTTGGACCGAAGTTCGTGATTCCGTCCAAAAAGACTTGTCGAAGCAATTCGAAAAAGATAACCGCAACCCTATCTTCATGATGTCTGATAGCGGTGCGCGTGGTAACATTTCTAACTTTACACAATTAGCTGGTATGCGTGGCTTGATGTCTAACCCAAAAGGTGACACGATTGAGCTACCTATTAAATCTTGTTTCCGTGAAGGCTTAACGGTGTCTGAGTTCTTTATTGCTACTCACGGTGCCCGTAAGGGTGGTGCGGATACAGCGCTTAAAACTGCTGACTCTGGATATTTAACCCGTCGTCTTGTCGACGTTAGCCAAGACGTGATTGTTCGCGAAGAAGACTGCCATTCTGATCATGGACATATTGTCTCGGAAATTATTGATTCGAGTCGTGATGCAATTATTGTGCCACTTTATGACCGTTTAGTCGGTCGTTATACAGTGCATGATGTTATTAATCCTTCAACTGGCGAAGTAATCGTCGCCGAAAATACGATGATTGATGAAGAAAGCGCCCGTCAAGTCGTTGACGCTGGCATTAAGCAAGTCGAAATTCGTTCCTTGTTTGGCTGTCAAACTCGTGATGGCGTGTGCCGTCACTGTTATGGTCGCAACCTGGCGACCGGTAAAGAAGTTACGATTGGCGAAGCAGTCGGTATTATGGCTGCTCAATCAATCGGTGAACCTGGTACGCAGCTAACGATGAGAACTTTCCACACTGGTGGTGTTGCGGGTAGTGATATTACACAAGGTTTGCCTCGTGTTCAAGAACTTGTCGAAGCCCGTGTTCCAAAGGGCGAAGCTATGATCTCCGAAATTACTGGCGTCGTCAGTGAAATCGAAGAAAGTGGAGGCCGCTATCGTGTCGTCGTTAAAAATGATCTTGAAGAAAGAGAATATCTTTCCAATTACGGGGCCCGACTTCGTGTCCGTAAAGGCGACAAAATTCATAATGGTAGTAAAATTACCGAAGGCGCCATTTCGCCGAAGAAACTGCTTGAAGTTAGTGACGTGGCAGCGGTGGAACGCTACATTCTTAAAGAAATTCAAAAAGTCTATCGACTCCAAGGTATTGGCATTTCTGATAAACATATTGAAGTTATTATTCGTCAAATGCTTCGCAAAGTTGCCATCATTGAAGGTGGAGACACCAATATGCTGCCTGGTACTTTAGTTGAACTCGATGAATTCACCGAGAAAAACGAAGACGCCTTATTAAGTGGCCGTCATCCGGCTTTGGCCCGTCCAGTTGTTCTTGGAATTACCAAAGCTTCCTTACAAACGAAATCTTTCCTCTCTGCTGCTTCTTTCCAAGAAACAACAAGAGTTCTAACCGATGCGGCGATTAAAGCCAAAATCGACACCCTCCATGGTTTAAAAGAAAACGTTATCACTGGTAAATTAATCCCAGCTGGTCGTGGATTACAAACCGAAGAGGAAGAAGAAAAGTTAGTAGAAAACTTCTCGGTTCAAGAGAAGATGAAAGAAGTCAAACAACAATATATTGAGATTCACGATCGTCCCGACGATCTTGAATAGTCAAAAAGCTTAGGCGGTTTATACCGCCTTTTCTTTTAATATATTTTTTTATTGGAATAGTAAAACATTTGACAATCAGTTCTCGTTTGCTATAATAACTTCACTTATTTGAGTTAACTATGTTAATGAGTTGAAGATGATTTGGCATTATTTATCTAAATAAAAGCAAGGGGGTTATATTATGAAACCTAAAAAATTATTAGCACTTACCTTCTTACCAGTCTTGGTTCTGGCAAGTTGCACACCCGAGGTTCTTCCTGACAATTTTTATCGTTTTAACGATAAAGCAGTAACGACAACCTTACGTCAAGCCCGCAAAGGAACGTATCAAAGCGACAGTCCGACAATTGGCGATTCACGTGTTCTAGTCGTCCCGGTTGAGTTCGCTGACTTCCTGCCAGCGGTTTATTGCGCGGAGCCGAAGGTGCCCGTGAAGATCTTGAAAAAGTCTATTTTGGCGAGTCTGAAGACACGCAATGGGAATCTTTAAAAAGTTATTATTCCAAATCAAGTTATGGAAAATTAGATTTCAGTGGGCAAGTAATGCCTTGGTACCGTCCTAGTGATCCCAACAATCGTTCGCATTGGTTTACAACTGCCGAACTAGTTAATGGCTACGGAACTTCCTCAGGCGATACAGGTATTTCCCGTTTGATTTTAGGCTGGATTTATACCGATTATTTAATTAGTCTTTATCGCAACGTCAATGATGATGATGGTCAACCTTACACCAGTGGTGCCGAGTTTATGAAAGATTATGATGGCGATGGTGATGGCTTTGTTGATGTCGTCGAAATGGTCTATTCAGCACCGATTCAACATATGGATAGTGATTTATTCTGGGCTTTTCGTTCAGCTGATGGTTCTTCGGTTGCTAATATGAATCGCCCATCGCTTTGCGGTTTCGTCTGGCTTAGCTATCACTTTATTTATGAAAACGGTCATTATTCCGATCTTGGTGTTTATAGCAATTGGACCGATCAAGAAATCATTGATGGTACAGCAAAAGTCGACGCTCACACAATTATTCACGAAACCGGCCATGCCTTAGGCGCTGACGACTATTATACATATGATAACAGTGGCGATTGGGGTTCGATGGGTGGAACCGATATGATGGACTATAACATCGGTGATCACAACGCTTACACTAAAGGTTTATATGGATGGTCAAATCCAGTGGTCGTTACTGGCGAAGCAACTGTGACCATCAAATCATTTACTGATACTGGTGACGCGATTCTTCTTCCAGCTTATAAGGCCGACGGAAACGTTAACAATTCTTTCCTTGATAACTACATTTTGATTGAATACTACCGTCCAACCGGTGTTAACGAAATGGACTCGACATATAGTTATGTTGGTCGCTATCCGAAGATGCCAGATGTTCCAGGTATTCGCGTTTATCATGTCGACTCACGTCTCGGTTTATTTACTTATGGAAGTACGTCAGGATGGCAGTTTGTTCGTTATGTTTCGACGGTCTCGTCCACCGATAGCAATTCTTATATTGGTATTGCCAATTCAAATACCAAATCGCAAAGTGCCGTCGCCAGTAATAAACTCATTCATGCCCTTGAAGTTAGTGGTTTAAATACGCTTAAAAACAGCTCATTTGCTCGTTATAACTCTTCGATGATGTGGCAAGTTGGTGACACCTTCGGAGTGGATACTTTCGTTGATTTCACCCTTAATAACGATGAAAAACTAGGCTATAAGTTCGAAGTTACAGCGATGAACGACGAAGAAGCGACGATTACCTTTTCGTTAGCTTAATCATTACTTATACTTTATAAAGCTCTCCAGACTATTGGAGGGCTTTCTTTTTTTGTATCTACATTGCAACTAACATTAAAGGATGCTATCTTTAGATAGTTAAAAAAATCATTTATGAAAAAACACTTATTTCCATTTATTACATTAGCGTTATTGCTTGTGGCCTCTTGTGCACCAATTAATACGTCTTCTTCGGAT
>JAEWUY010000095.1 GCA_023396795.1 Bacillota bacterium
TGTTATGAATTTCTAATCTTTGATGAGTTTGTTCCGGAAGAAAAAGCTATTACTGTCTCGCAAAGCAAACTTCAATCATTAACCAAAAAAGCTGAAAAGGTCGTTGATGAAACGCTTGAAGAAAGCGATGACGAGGACACGAGCTATTATCGTGAACCCAAGAGTATTGAGGAAGTTCATAAAGAAGAGCTAGAAGATGCCGAAAAAGAAATGTTAGAACTCATGCGGGCCAATAAAAAACGCATGATTAAAGAACGAAAAGAAGTTAGTGTTTTTAAAAAAGGTGATTACACGATTATCGATAGCATTGGCGACATTATTGCTGCGACCCAAAGAGTTGATTTTCTTGGGAAAATATTTAGTTATGATAATCGTATTATAGGCAGCGGCCGTAATTTTTTAACACTTGGCGTTGGTGATAAGCAACATGCCATTTTTGTTAAATTGATTGGCTCTAAAAGCGGTCAAGGCGATAATTTTGATATTTATAAAATCGGCTTGAATGTTCGCGTTCAAGGCACGGTCGATAAAGACAAATATAACGGCGAATTGTATGTGATGGGTCACAGTGTCGATATTTTACCGATGACACCATTACGCAAAGATAGCGAAGAAGAAAAGCGTGTTGAACTTCATCTGCACACGAAGATGTCGGCGATGGATGGAGTTGGAGAAATCGAAAATTATTTAAAAGTTGCTAAATCAATGGGTCATAAGGCAATTGCCATTACTGATCATGGTGTGGTGCAAGGATTTCCGGAAGCCCAAAAACACGCTCACGAATTAGGACTCAAAATGCTTTATGGTGCGGAATTATATATGGTTGATGATAACCTCCGTTATGCTTATAATCCTCAAGATATTGAACTTCATGATGCGACCTATGTTTGTTTTGACTTTGAAACAACGGGGTTATCTTCTAAATACGATCGCATTATTGAGTTTGGGGCCACGCGTTTTGAAAAAGGTGTCATCGTCGACAGCATTGATTTTTTTGTTAATCCCGGAAAAAACATTCCGAAAAAAATAACCCAGATGACGCGCATTACTGATGAGATGGTGAAAAACGCTCCTAGTGAAAAAGAGGTTCTCGGCAAAATTAAGCAATTTATGAAAGACGCCATTTTGGTTTCGCATAATGCCGAGTTCGATGTCGGTTTTTTAAATGAAGCTTTGTCGCGAAGTGGTCAAGAAAAAATTTCTAATCCTGTGATTGATACTTTAGCCTTATCGCGTTATCTTTTTCCGGAGGCTCGTTATCATAACCTCGGAGCTTTATGCCGTAACCTGGAAATAACATCATATAATGATGATGAAGCTCACCGCGCTGATTTTGATGCGCGCATTTTAAACGATGTATGGCTTGCTATTTTAAACATTCTCGTTCGCGATAATATGTCACTGACGCATGCCGATTTAACAAAACTGAAGGCTAATGACGCTATTTTAAAACATCTCAAGCCACGTCACGTTGTGGTTTTGGCACAAAATGAAATTGGTCTAAAAAATCTTTATAAATTAATTTCTCTAAGTCACATTAACTATTTTGCCGAATTACCTAAAATTCCACGTCGTGAAATGATCGCTCATCACGAAGGTCTCTTATTTGGTTCGGCTTGTTTTAATGGTGAAGTTTTTGATACTGCTCGTACTCGAAGTAAAGAAGATTTGAAGCGCGTTATGGCTTTCTATGATTATATCGAAATTCAGCCCGTCGCTAATTATTGTTATCTTGTTAATACTGGATCGGTCGAAAGCAACGATCAAATTGTATCGTTTATTAAAGACATTGTTGAAGCTGCCTCAGAAATTAATAAGCCAGTGGTGGCAACAGGCGATACCCACTATGTTAATCCGGAAGAAAAGATTCATCGTGATGTTTATATCATGGCCAAAGCCGTTGGCGGGCGTCCACACCCTTTGAATACTAATCCGTATGAGCGTGAGGGTGAAGTTTATTATGAAAACCCAGATCAGCATTATCGTTCGACAAAAGAAATGTTAAAAGAATTTAATTTTTTGGGTGAAGAAAAAGCTCGAGAAATTGTAATTAAAAATAGCAACAACATCGCGGATTCAATTCAACAGCTATTTCCCGTAAAAAATAAACTTTTTGCGCCAAAAATACCAGGAACTGAAGAGTTTTTGCGGGCTCTTTGCTTTAATACCGCTCATGAATGGTACGGTAATCCTCTTCCCCCTCATATTGAGGAACGCCTCACTCGAGAACTGAATGGTATTATCAATAATGGTTACTCCGTTAACTATTACATTGCCCACAAGATTATCGCTAAGGCGAAAGAGGATGGTTATCTTGTTGGTAGTCGTGGTTCAGTCGGTTCGTCTTTTGCAGCGACGATGGCTTATATAACGGAAGTTAATCCTTTAAAGCCACATTATCGTTGTCCAAAATGTAAGAATTCGGAATTTATTCAAGATAGTAAGTATACTTCAGGCTATGACCTACCTGATAAAAACTGTCCAGTCTGTGGCACGAAATATATAAAAGATGGACAAAATATTCCTTTTGAAACATTCCTCGGATTTAATGCCGAAAAGATTCCCGATATCGACTTAAACTTTCCAAGTGATTATCAAGCGCGTGCTCATGATTACACGAAGGAGTTGTTGGGCGAAGACAGCGTTTTCCGTGCTGGTACGATAGGCACGACAGCTGATAAAACAGCCTTTGGTTATGTTCGTGGCTATTTTGAAAGACGTGGTCAAAATCCTGACAGCGTTCCACGTGCTGAAATTTCTTATTTAGCGTCGCATTTAACAGGCGTAAAGAAGACGACCGGTCAGCATCCAGGTGGCATCATGGTTATTCCTAACGATAAAGAGGTGTATGACTTTACGCCAGTGCAATATCCGGCGGATGATAAAGAATCAACATGGAAAACAACGCACTTTGATTATCGAGCTATTCATGATTCACTTCTTAAACTCGATCTTTTAGGACACGTCGACCCGCTAGCTCTTAAAATAATGTGTGAAACGGTCAACATTAAAGTCGAAGATATTCCTTTAAGCGACCCAAAGGTTATTTCGCTATTTTCTAGCGATCAGGTGTTGAATCGGAAAAATAATTTCTTAAAAGTCGAAACCGGGGCGTTGGCCATTCCTGAATTTGGTACTGATTTCGTGCGTGGAGTTTTAAGAAAAACAAAACCAAAGAATTTTGCTGAACTTGTCATTATTTCTGGTTTGACACATGGTGAAAACGCCTGGGCAAACAACGCTGAAACATTAATTGACCAAAAGGTAGCTAGTCTCAAAGATGTTATTGGTTGCCGTGACGATATTATGATTTATCTCATCGATAAAGGCCTTGAACCCAAGATCGCTTTTGCAATTATGGAATCGGTTCGTAAAGGTAAAAAAGTAGCTCCTGAGTTTGCTGAAAAAATGCGGGCCCATAATGTTCCTGAGTATTACATTTCTTCGTGTAATAAGATCAAATATATGTTCCCTAAAGCTCACGCTGTGGCCTATGTTATGATGGCGGCGAGGGTTGGATATTTTAAGGTTTATTACCCATTAGAATTCTACGCAACGTTCTTCAGTGTCCGCAGTAAGCAATACGAATTTAAAACAATGCTCAAGGGCGAAGACGCTATCACGACAAGAATTGAAGAGCTGCGCCGTAAAACACTGAATCGAAGCGAAAAAATTAATCCAAAAGAGGCCGGCATTCTTGATACGTTGATTATCGCAATTGAAATGGTGGAACGGGGCTATAAATTTGGCAACATCGATTTATATAAATCGGATGCTTCCTATTTTACTGTTGATTACGAAAGGGGAGTTTTAATACCGCCATTTGTGGTTTTGGATGGTCTTGGTGAGTCAGCGGCTTATTCAATTGTTGAAGCGCGAAAAGTTGGAAAGTTCCTTTCTAAAGAAGATTTGCTATCTCGCACGAAACTTAATAATACGAATATGGAGGAAATGGATCGCCTTGGTGTTTTGAGTGATTTAGGCGATACCAATCAAATTTCGATATTTGAATTTAACTTTGATTAAAAATCATTATAATAGTTAGTTGCGGTCGCTTCGGGACGTAGCACAGCTTGGTAGTGCGCTTGGTTCGGGACCAAGAGGTCGAGGGTTCGAATCCCTCCGTTCCGACCATTACGAATAATTGAGATGATATTAATATCATCTCTTTTTCTTTCTTTGTTTATAAATCAATAATAGATTATTTAAACATCAATATAAAACTGCTATTATTTATGAGCGTTGATGCGCTCGTAGCTCAGTTGGATAGAGCACCACCCTCCTAAGGTGGGGGTCGGACGTTCGAATCGTCTCGAGCGCGCCATTTAGTAATTACAGGATGATTTTCATCCTGTTTTATTTTAGTTATCCCCATTTTGTGGACAACTGAATTTATTTATGTTATCATAATATTATGATAAAACATTCAATTCGCTACTTTAATAAAAAGGAAGTAAGAGCTGTTTGGGACAATGAAAAATCAATGTGGTGGTATTCCGCAATTGATTTTATTGATATTTTGGTCGAACCAAACTCTCCAAGAAGATATTGGAACAATGTTAAAGTTCGAAATCCAGAGTTGTCTTCTTTTTGTGGACAACTGAAATTGTATGCTCGAGACGGCAAGAAATACCTATCGGAAGTAGTTAGTGAAGGTGGAGTCAGATATCTTTTAAGTATTATACCGTCTAAATATAAAAAACATATTCAAAAGTGGCTCCAAGGCATGCTTGATTCCATTGATGAACAAAGCAAAAATAAAGCTTATGATTTTTATAAAACAAAGTTAATAGAACTAAATGAAGTGGGTAAGACAATCGCATTACAAAAAATACACGGTTATTTATTTGAGGGACTATATTCTTTTGCAGGTCGAATAAGAACGAAAACAATTTCAAAAGGCAAATATACTTTTGCTAATGGCGATTTTCTTTCTCAAATTCTTAACGATCTCGATGAAATGCCCGATTCAACTTTTGATGAAATAGTAGATAAATATGTTGAAATGAATATTGCCCATCCCTTTATGGAAGGCAATGGTCGGGCCACGAGAATTTGGCTGGATATTTTGCTAATAAATAGGTTGGGGAAATGCGTTGATTGGTTGTTAATCAAAAAAACAGACTATCTTAAAGCTATGGAAAAGAGCCCTGTTAATCCAAAACCTATCCATAGTCTTATCAAAAATGCATTAACTAGCGACATTGACAATCGTGAATTATATCTTAAAGGAATTGATTGTTCGTACTACTATGAGGAAGTCGAGTAGTTTCATACTATACCCTATTTTTATGGTGAATAAAGCTAATGAACAAATGTTTAAGGAGAACAAAATGGCATTAAAAGAATTGAAAATCAAGGACTTAAACATTAACCCTTGTCAAATGATTGGCGAGGATTGGATGTTAATAACTGCGGGCAATGAAAAGTCATTTAATTCTATGACGGCATCGTGGGGACATATCGGGGCCTTATGGGGCAAGCATATAAATGGAAGGCCAACTGTAGAAGTCTTTGTCAGACCATCTAGATACGCCGATAGCTTTATTGACAATAATGAATGCTTCTCTTTATCTTTTTTTGCCAAAGAATATCAAAAGGATCTCTCATATTTAGGTAGCCATTCTGGTCGCGACGAAGATAAAATATCTAAAACGCAATTAACCCCAATCTTTATTGATGATGTACCAACTTTTATAGAAGCAAAAATGGTCATCATTGCAAGAAAGATTTACAAAGGTAAAATCGCCAAAGAAGGATTCATCGATAAATCAATCATCAAAGCCTTTTATGATACCGATAGTGGACATGCTTATAACAATAACTCATATCATAATGTTTATATTGGCGAGATCTTAAAAGTATTAGTTAAAGAATAATGTTTGCGCTTTGATAAAGCACATACAAAGCAAAATCACACCATTTCATATACAATTTGTCCATAAATCGGAGGTGTGATTATGAGCGCTTTCCATAATGAAAACGTAATGTATGTCCGTAGCGTATCGCTAAGAGTAAAAGATATTGCTACGATGCTTGATTTCTATACACGAATTTTAAAAATGACTTTGATTGACCGGCAAGATAATTTGTACCGCTTAGGCACTGATGATAATCGCGTTTTGATTGATTTAGTGTTTGATCCAGAAGCAAAGAATGAAAGACGAAGAACCGGCCTATATCACTTCGCTCTTCTTTGGCCCTCTCACCATGATTTAGGCATCTTCTTCAAATACTGTTTAACTAATCATATTGATTTAAGTGGGGCCAGCAACCACGATGTAAGCGATGCGTTATATTTAAGCGATCCGGAAGGTAACGGCATTGAAATATACGCCGATCGCCCTTCAAAAGATTGGAAATTTACGAAAGATGGCATTTTAATGACAACCGCGACTATTGATCATGAAGCGCTTCTTGAAGAAAAAGGCGAATACGAGCGAATCCCGATAAACACATTCATCGGGCATATTCATTTATCCGTGAATAGTATCGCTGAGGCATCACATTTCTATGTCGATGTGATTGGCTTTAATAAAATGCTTGATTATGGACCAACCGCCTCGTTTATTAGCGATGGTGGATATCATCACCATATTGCCTTTAATACTTGGTCGGGAACTAATAATCAAAATCTTGGCAAACACGAAACCGGTCTTATCGAGTACGAAATAAATCTCCCTATTAATCGTGTCAATCAACTTATTCAGTCATTAGTCAAGGCGGGAATCGACCACGATCGACTTGGCAATCTTATCATAGTTCATGATATTAACGGCACAAACATCGCCTTCATTTATTGATTGACATTGTTTCCGTTATTTAAAAAAGATGACATATTTTGATAAGATTTAATCTTTTTTGTCTAAAAATGGTAAAATGCAACCGATAGTTGCGGAATTGAAAAGCAAACTTGGTAGATGCAACCACGTGCTTTTTCCTAAAATGTGGGTGTTTGGTAAAGGGGGATTAAATTATGAATATCGAAATTGCTGAACGACTCATCAAACTGCGTAAAGAAAAAGGTTTATCACAAGAAGAATTAGCGGAAAAATTAGGTTTATCGCGACAAGCGGTTAGTAAATGGGAAAGGGCGGAAGCTAGCCCCGATACTGACAACCTAATTTGTTTGGCGAAAATCTATGGCGTCTCCTTAGATTCGCTACTTAACACCTCAGACAGCGTTGAAGACATCATCAAGGAACAGGTTAAAGTCGAAGAAGAAAGCAAAGAAGATGTTAAGAAAGATCGCGTGCATATTGGTCGCGATGGAATTCACGTCGAAAGTAAAGATGGCGAAGAAGTTCACATCAGTGGTGACGGCATCTTCGTTAAAGATAAAGACGATGAAGTTAACATCGGTTGTGGGCAATCTCACGGTTTTAAGCCATCAAAGTACGAAATTGTCAAAGGGGCGATTACGGGATCATTCACTTTGCTTTGTGTTGTCACCTTTCTATTGCTTGGCTTCTTACTGCCTGGTGGAATTGGCTGGACAACCGGCTGGATTGTTTTTCTTATGATTCCTATTGTCGCATCACTTTTTACGGCTTGCCATCGGCGGAGAATAACCGCTTTTGCGATGCCGGTTTTGGTGGCAGCCATCTATATGCTTTTAGGGATGGGATTCGGTCTATGGCACCCATACTGGATCATTTTCCTAGCCATTCCGATTTTCTATTCGGTCTTCGGTCCAATCGACAAGCTGATGCGTCATAATCGTCTAGCTAAAGGCATTAATATTGATGTCGTTGATAATGATAGCGACGAAAACGAATAAGCTTATCATTGATTTGGCGAAAATAAAGGCCCGCAAGGGTCTTTTCGTTTTACTCTCACTAATAAAAATGATTATGTATAATAATACTCGTGAACAATAAAGCTCTTGCCCTTAAAACTTATTTATCGGGAATATATGCAGGTCTTTGTGTCATCTTGGCAGCCTCCATCTATCTTGTTTTTTCTTCTTTCGGTCTTAGACCGATTGGTTCCGTCCTTTTTTCGGTCGGGTTGGTTATTATCGTTATTTATAATTTTGCTCTATATACGGGAAAAATTGGTTATGTTTTGGCCAAAGATGGCCCCTCACCCCTTGTCATTACTATGACTTTTTTAGGCAACGTCACGGCGATGGTGGCGGGCGGTTATCTACTATCGTTACTTCGTTTTACAGGGTGGAACGCTCTTTTTGACATTGTTGATAATATCAACGCTAGCCGAATGATTGGCTCCGGAGAAACTTGGTACACGGCCTTAATCAATGGTTTCTTTTGTGGCGTTTTGGTATTTTTAGCCATCTATAGTTATCGGAAGGCAAAACGGGTGTGGGTTAAATATTTAGGTCTTGTTTTTTTCATCAGTGTATTTGTCATTCTTGGCATGGAACACTGCCTGGCCAATATGTATTACTTTTCGTTAGGAAACGCATGGAGTGGGCCCCTTTTGCTAAATGTCATTATTGTTATTATTGGCAACTCGCTTGGCGGCATGTTTACCTACATCATCAATTTTTTGTAAAATTCGTCTTCAATTGTTTTTTTAAATCTTGTAACTCACAATGAAATAGATATGAACAAAGAACATCGCCACATGACGTGGTGGAAAAAAGCAATCGGCTATATTATTTATCCCAGCGCTTTTAAAGACGGCAATGGCGATGGTATCGGTGATATTCCGGGCATCATTTCCAAACTCGACTATCTTCAACAATTAGGGGTTAATCTATTATGGATTTGCCCATTTTTTAAATCACCAATGGACGATAATGGCTATGATGTCAGCGACTATCGTCAAATTGATCCGCGCTTTGGAACTAACAATGATTTTGATTTGCTAATTAAAGAAGCTCACTTACGAAATATTAGGATTGTCATCGATTTCGTTTTGAACCACACCAGTGATGAACATCCATGGTTTATTGAAGCGAGGAATGATCCTAGTTCTTTAAAACGGAATTATTATCTAATGCTTCCACCCCGTTATAAAGAAGACAAAAAAGTCCCGCCGAACAATTGGAAAGGGTTCTTTTCAACGTCGACCTGGAGTTATGATGAACAATCCGCTTGTTACTATATGCATATTTTTTCAAAGAAAATGCCAGATGTAAACTGGGCCAATCCAGCTTTACGAGAAGAATACTACAGTATTGCCAAATATTACTTAGACAAAGGTGTTGATGGCTTTCGTTTAGATGCTTTGGCTCATTTAGCTCGTGATTTATCATATGTCGATTCAACCCTTGATGTTGACGAAAATGGTTTAGCATTTGACATGGGCAAATACTCAAATCGTCCAGAATTATTTGAATACATGCGTGAGTTTAACCAACGAGTCTTTTCTCACTATGATTGTGTGACAATCGGCGAAGTGGGCGGTGGCATTTCTCCGGAAGAATCTTTGAAACTATCTGGATATCAAAGCGGTTCA
>JAEWUY010000018.1 GCA_023396795.1 Bacillota bacterium
AAGCAAAACTTCGTGATACGTGCGCCTTTCAATAACAAGGAGCAGGACAAGGGCCATCGAAACGGCCGCTCCGCTCGCACCTATCCATGTTGGTGCCTGCTGTAAAAATACGAATGAGGTGAAGATGACGCAAGCTTCGATCGCCAAGATAAGTAAGAGATGGAATAGCATCGCCGAAATCGTAAATGATTCTTTAATGCCAAAATAGCGAATTTCCATAACGAGTTTAAAGTTATGGACAAAAAGAAAAGGCAAAATAATAAAATGAGTCAAGGCAAAACCTGCAACTAGTCGAGGCAAAAAAGTAAAACCCATTACTGTCAAAGCAATTAAAACGGCCTCAATAGCGAAAAAAACGCCTAAAGAGAGAGAACTTTCTTTTTTGTAAAAGGCTAAGTTGCGTTCATAACGCTTTTGATTAACGCTTGGTAATAAGACCATAGCAAAATCTTATACTAAATCAGCAAAAGAAAAAAGACCTAGTGAATAGGTCTTTCTTAAGTTTAAGGTTGCCCTTATTTGATGATTTCAGTAACGGAGCCGGAACCAACGGTTCTGCCACCTTCACGAATGGAGAACTTTGTTCCCTTTTCAATCGCGACAGGGTGAATTAATTCGACGGTGAGTTCAACGTTATCACCAGGCATGACCATTTCAACACCAGCTGGAAGTGTAATGACGCCAGTAATATCGGTTGTGCGGAAGTAGAATTGAGGACGATAGTTGCTTAAGAAAGCTGTATGACGTCCGCCTTCTTCCTTCTTCAAAACGTATGTGCTCGCAGTGAATTTGGTGTGAGGAGTAACGCTTCCGGGCTTCGCCAAGACTTGGCCACGGACGACTTGTTCGCGGTTGATACCACGTAGTAAGACGCCAACATTATCGCCAGGTTCAGCATAATCAAGAAGCTTACGGAACATTTCGATACCAGTAACGACTGATTTGATTGTTGGTTTAATACCAATAATTTCAACTTCGTCGTTGAGTTTGACAAGACCACGATCAACTCTACCAGTGACGACAGTGCCACGACCAGTGATGGTCAAGACGTCTTCAATTGGAAGCATAAAGGGTTTATCTTTTTCACGAACTGGATCAGGAATATAACTATCAACAGCTTCCATGAGTTCAAGGATGCAAGCATCATCGTTATCGCCTTCAAGAGCGTTACGAGCTGAACCGCGAATGACTGGAAGGTCATCGCCAGGGAAACCATAGGACGAGAGAAGATCACGAACGTCCATTTCGACGAGGTCGATAAGTTCTGGGTCATCGACAAGGTCCGTCTTGTTTAAGAAAACAACAATGTAAGGAACACCGACTTGACGAGCAAGTAAGATGTGTTCACGAGTTTGTGACATAACGCCATCAGTAGCAGCAACAACAAGAATTGCTCCATCCATTTGCGCAGCGCCAGTAATCATGTTTTTAACATAGTCAGCGTGCCCTGGGCAGTCGACGTGAGCGTAGTGACGCTTTTCAGTCGAGTACTCAATGTGAGAAGTGTTAATCGTGATACCACGATCTTTTTCTTCTGGTGCAGAGTCGATTTGAGCATAAGCTGTCGCCTTGGCTCCACCCTTCTTTGCTAAGACTTTCGTAATGGCGGCCGTTAAGGTTGTTTTGCCGTGGTCAACGTGACCAATCGTACCAACATTGACGTGTGTCTTTGCTCTATTAAATTTTTCTTTTGCCATGTTTGAATTTCCTCCTTATTTTATTTGATAAATTCAACCGAATTCATATTATAGCAAACTTTTTATAAAATCAATACAAGGTATTAATTTGTTAACGTTGACTCATTCCGGATTTTTTGATGATTTCTTCCTGAATGAAACGGGGACATTCCCCATAATGTGAGAACTGCATCGTATAGTTGCCACGACCTTGTGTAAAGGAGCGTAAGTCCGTAACATATCCAAACATTTCGGAAAGCGGGACATCCGCATCAATTGTCTTGGCGTTGCCACGTTGCGATTCACCAGTCATTTGACCCCGACGCCGCGTAATATCGCCGATGACATCCCCATAATAATCTTCAGGGACCGTAACTTCGATTTTCATAATCGGTTCGAGAATCGTCGGACTACAAGTTTTAGCGGCTTCTTTTAAAGCCATACTGGCAGCAATTTTATAGGCTGATTCACTACTATCAACTTCGTGATAACTGCCATCATAAAGCGTGGCTTTTAAGTCGATAACAGGGTAGCCGGCCACTAAGCCTCTTTCCAAGGAATCGCGAAGACCATCTTGGGTCGGACGAATGTATTCTTTAGGAACCACACCGCCAACGACTTTATCGACGAACTCAAAGCCTTTTCCGGGATTCGGTTCAAAATGGATTTTGACGTGGCCATATTGACCGCGACCACCGGACTGTTTAATGTATTTTCCTTCGCAGTCACCGCTACTTTTGATTGTTTCGCGGTAGCCAACTTGTGGCGCGCCGACGTTAACTTGCACGCCGAATTCACGCTTCATGCGATCAACGATAATATCAAGGTGAAGTTCACCAACGCCAGCGATGATTGTTTGACCGCTTTCGCTATTGGTGTGTACACGGAAGGTTGGATCTTCTTCCGATAACTTTTGAAGGGCGACGCCCATTTTCTCTTGGTCGGCTTTAGATTTGGGTTCAACGGCCTGTTCGATAACGGGTTCTGGAAATTCCATTTTTTCAAGCATAACATCAAGTTTCTCTTCACATAATGTATCGCCTGTTGTGGTGTTTTTGAGTCCGACAACAGCACCGATATCACCAGCGTAAAGTTCTTCGACTTCTTGACGATGATTGGAGTGCATCAAGACCACACGGCCGATACGTTCTTTAATGCCTTTAGTAGTATTAATGACGTAAGAACCGCTTTTTAAAGTTCCTGAATAAACGCGAACATAGGCCAAACGACCAATATAGGGATCAGTGGTAATTTTAAAGGCTAAAGCCGCTAATGGTAATTTTTCGTCTGGTTCACAAACATAATCGCGTCCATCCGAATAATGACCTTTTTGGTGAGGAATATCGATGGGACTTGGTAAATAATCAATAACGCCATTAAGCAATAATTGAATACCTTTATTTTTGTAAGCTGAGCCACAGAAAACGGGGAAGAATTCTCCACTTAAAACCGCTTTGCGAATCGTTGATTTAATTAGATCAATTGATGGCTCTTCGCCTTCGAGTAATGACAGCATTAAATCGTCATCAAAAGCTGCAAGAGCTTCGAGCAATTTCATGCGCATTGTTTCCGTTTTCTCCTGATATTCTTCAGGAATTGCAATTTCCAATGGTGCTTCGCTTTTATCGGTTGAATAGGTATAAGCCTTTCTTTCAATTAAGTCGATAATACCATTGAAACGACTCTCAATTCCGATGGGATATTGAACAGCTTCAGCATTCGCTGCTAAACGAGAATGAAGTGTTTCAATACACATATCAAAATCAGCGCCGATTGCATCGAGTTTATTAACAAAAACGATGCGCGGAACGTTGTATTTGGTGCCCTGCCGCCAAACGGTTTCCGTTTGTGGCTCAACACCGTTTTTTCCATCTAAAACAGTGACAGCTCCATCGAGAACACGTAGCGATCTTTCGACCTCGACAGTAAAGTCGACGTGCCCAGGAGTATCAATGATGTTAACGCGGTGACCTTTCCAGAAAGCGGTTGTCGCGGCCGAAGTAATTGTAATGCCACGTTCTTGTTCTTGGGCCATCCAGTCCATCGTCGCTGAACCTTCGTGCGTTTCCCCGATTTTGTGGATTTTTCCAGTATAGTAAAGAATTCTTTCTGTAGTCGTCGTTTTACCCGCGTCAATGTGTGCCATGATGCCGATGTTGCGGGTATGTTCTAAGTCATATTCACGTGCCATATTAAAGCTCCCTCGTTACCAGCGGTAATGAGCGTACGCCTTATTAGCTTCGGCCATCTTATGCGTATCTTCCCTCTTCTTTACTGATGCGCCCGTTCCATTGGCGGCATCGATGATTTCATTAGCAAGCTTATCTTCCATTGTTTTATCGTTGCGAAGACGAGCGTAGTTGACTAACCAACGTAACCCTAAAGTAACTTTACGATCAGCAGTAACTTCGGTTGGAACTTGATAGTTAGCAGCTCCAATCCGACGGACTTTAAGTTGAACTTCGGGCATGATGTTATTAATGGCTGTGGCAAAAACGTCCATAGCCGGTTTACCAGTTTTGATTTCGATTTTCTTGAAGGCACTATACAGAATCGTTTGTGCGGTTCCTCTTTTACCATCAAGCATGATTTTGTTGATCAAACGCGTGACCAATTTTGAACTATAAATTGGATCTGGTAAAACGTCGCGTTTGCTCACACTTCCTTTGCGTGGCATATTGTTTTCTCCTTATCTTGCTACCTAAATAAACGACTACTTAGGTCTCTTGGTGCCGTATTGGCTACGGCCTTGGCGACGGGCTTCTATCCCGGATGTGTCGAGTGTTCCACGAATAATGTGGTAACGCACACCAGGTAAGTCCTTAACACGGCCACCGCGAATTAAGACAGTGGAGTGCTCTTGAAGGTTGTGACCTTCTCCGCCGATATAGGCGGCGACTTCGTATCCGTTAGATAAACGAACACGAGCGTACTTACGTAGGGCTGAGTTTGGCTTTTTCGGCGTCATTGTTCCCACACGAGTGCAGACACCCCGTTTTTGAGCTGAATTTTGCGATGAAGACTTCTTTTGTAGAGAGTTCCATCTTTTGCCGAGGGCGGGGGCTTTTGACTTGAATGTAGAACGAACGCGTCCTTGCCTGACGAGCTGATTAATAGTTGGCATTGGACATCCTCCTTTCGCTTGAATGCACGTACACATTTCCCGGTGTATCGCACATCTTACAAATAAATAGGCCATCGTGGCCTTATATGTGTCCTGAAAGATAATAACAATTAATATAGATTGCCGTCAAGAAAAAAAGTTAAATTTTATTTATAACGATTTTTGCGGTGGTATTATTTAAGTCGCTAATGGAAAAAGTATAACCAAGGTCATCTCCACCATTAAAAGTAAAATTAGTAAATGTATCAATTCCAAAGGTATCGCCTTTTTGCCAAAGCGTTGAGCTTGTTGCGATTCCACCATTAAGAAAAGTATTTTGGCCA
>JAEWUY010000058.1 GCA_023396795.1 Bacillota bacterium
GGGCATTGTAACGACTTTTTGACGGTTGGTTCAATGGGTCATACCGCCTCAATTGCTTTCGGAGTGTGTCAAGGTACCGACCACAATGTTTGGTGCATTGATGGCGACGGATCATTTATTATGCATATGGGTAGCCTTGGAGTCATAGCTGCAAATATGCCGAAGAATTTGAAGTACATTATCAACGATAATGCCGCTCACGAGTCCGTAGGAGGCCAGCCGACATGCTCACGGAATTTAAATCTTCCCATGATTTTGAAAGGTCTCGGTTTTCGCGATGCTATTGTCGCCGAAACCAAAGAACAAATTGCTAATGGATTAGAAATTTTGAAGAATGAATGTGCTGTTGCCTTGATTATTCGCACGCAACAAGGTTCTCGTGACAATCTAGGTCGCCCGACAACAACGCCGAAGGAAAACAAGTTCGATCTTATGAAAAAACTAGGTTCGCTTAAATAATTCATGAAAGCCTTAATATTTAATTCCGGAATCGGAAAAAGAATGGGGACATTGACGCTTGATAAACCCAAGTGTCTTTTAAAACTCAATAATGGTGAAACATTACTTAGCAGACAAATCCGAATTCTCAGTTATTTTGGCATCAAAGATTTTGTTATTACCACCGGACCATATGTCGATGATGTTAAAGAGGAGTGTTTAAAACATAGTAATTGCCATTTTGATTTTGTTCACAACGATAAATACCTTGAGACTAATTATATTGTGTCTATGTATAATGCTATCTATTTGCTAGAAGATGATTTTATTATGCTCCACGGTGATCTTGTTTTTGACAAGAGAGCTGCTCGGAAAATGTTAAATTCGAAACTTGAATCAACGTGCTACATCAATAAAACTAAGCCACTTCCTGAAAAAGATTTTAAAGGACGAATTAAGAATAATCGACTTCACGAGGTAAGCATCAAAATATTTGACAAAGATTGTTATGCTTTACAACCCCTTTATAAATTCAGCAAAAAAACAATGATTAGCCTTTCTAATGTTGTGGCAAAATACGTTAGTGATGGCATGGTTAACGTATATGCCGAAAATGCTTTTAACGAAATATTATCTTCATTAAATGTTCATCCATTAGATTACAACAATTGTTTCATTGAAGAAATTGATAATCCAGACGACTATGAAAAAGTCTCGAAAGAAATTGTAAGATTTGACGAAAAAGAGCAGGAAATTACGTTTAATTGTAAATCAGACACTCTAATTTTAAAAAGACTACTGCGTTTTGGCGTTTCCCGACCATTAATTGTGTGTGATGCTTTTGCTGTTAAACATGCCTTTGTTGAAAAAATCAAAAAAAAGTATCCCCGTTCGATTGTCTTTTCTGACTTTGGATCAAATCCCACGATTGAAATGCTTGATAAGGGAGTCGCTGCCTTAAAAAATAACAATTGCGATTCGATTGTCTCAATTGGCGGAGGTTCTTCAATCGACATTGCCAAATGTATTAAAATCGCCATTAATGACAAAAATTATGCCAATATTTTCGTTAGTAATTATCCGTTTCTATATACTGGAATTCCGCATCTTTGTTTACCGAGCACGGCCGGGACAGGAAGTGAGTCTACTTCCTTCGCTGTTTTATATAAAGAAGGCATAAAATATTCAATTGATAACCCATCGTTAATGCCTGAATCTGCTTTGTTTTATCCATCGCTAGTTTCGTCGGTTCCTTTATTTCAAAAAAAATGTACAATGCTTGATGCGTTATGCCAAGGAATCGAGTCTTACTGGTCAAAAGGCGGAACAAAATCAAGCAAGAAGCATTCGCTTAAAGCAATCAGCCTTGTTGTCCATAACTATAAAAAGTATTTAGAAAACGATGAGCTTGCTATGGCTAATATGCAAAAAGCCGCTAACGAAAGTGGTAAAGCCATCAACATTGCTCGCACAACCGCGGCACATGCCTTAAGCTATGGTTTAACATCTTTGTATGGCATTCCTCATGGTCTTGCGGTTGCTTTAATTATTCCTTACGTTTGGTTATTACTTCCGGAAAATTATAGAAAACATAATCTTAAATCAATTAATAAACTTCTAAGTAGAAACAATGAATTTCAAGATGGTATAAATGGATTCATGCAAATATATAATTCATTAGATTTAATCAATCCTTGCGAGTTAATAAACACCAAGGATATCGAATATCTTCTTTCGCACGTCAATATTGATCGACTCTCAAACTTTCCTATTGTTAATTTTGATCGAGATTTAATCAAGAATATATATTTAAAACTATCCAAATAACAGGCAACACTTTGGTCATAACCAGATTCAATTACAATTAGCCCTTATTCTATGCGTTTTTTATAAGTATCATTGCTCAAGCATCAGTTTTTAATTGCCGTCATTGTAACTGGATTTTTAGTAATCTTTTTGTACTCTTATTTAACGTGGTTTATTCTATCGGAAATAAATATATTATTTATTATTTTTTCTATTCCTCTTATTCGCGCGTTTGATATCAAAAAGCCAGCTCAATATGAAGATGCTCTTGCTTTTTGGGCGCAGTATTGGAAAATAGAAGTTAATAATATTTGATTGGGGGGCAATCAATGAATCATTTTATTTTTCATAATGTCGGTCAGGGTCTATTTTATTCGGGGCATCTTGACAATAACCATTTCAATTTTGTATATGATTGTGGTACTTCGAGCGCTCAAAAATGTATTGAAAACGCTGTTGATAACCAGCTTCCTTTTCGTGACATCGATTTCGTTGTTATCTCGCATTTGCATAAAGACCACATAAGTGGATTAAAGAGATTGATAGATAATTATAACGTTAAAAAGGTTTACCTTCCTTATTTAGGAAAAGGCAACTCTACTTTAATCAATCTTTTGTGTATAGTGGCAGTGTTACCTGATTCAAATACGGAATCCGGCTCACTTGAAAACGATTGGGAACAAAAATATAAATATCTAACGAGTCTATATAACGGAGAAAGATCAGAAGAATCAAAACTCAAGGTCGAATTTATTGGCTCCGAATCAGAACAAATAAAGATGAAGCGTTATTGTTATTATGGAATAGATTTTTATAGCGATGATTCCGAATCTCCATATTGGAAATTTATAATGTTCAACAAAAGGTTTAACAACAATATCTTGAAAAAGCTAAACACAAGAATAATCAATTTGTGTAAAATTACATACTCCGCAACAATCGAGGATTTAATCGGAAAAGGCGAAATTAATAAAATCATCGATATTTATGATAAAGTCTTTGGTCACAATAAAATTAATTTAACATCAACCATTCTTATTCATTATCCTATTTATAATTCTAATGGATATAGTTTATTTCTAGATTGTTTTCCACCATGTGGATATATGCATAAAGATGTCGAAAGTAACAAACACCCATTATCGATTCTTACCGGAGATGCAGAATTTGATGACAATCTTCTAGGCAAACTTAGATATGAATTGTCAGATAGTAATTACTACTCATCTATATTCCAGGTTCCACATCATGGTTCAAAAACTAACTGGGATTCGCTCGACGGATTAAAAAATATTTTCAATCACCATGTGATATCGTTTGGATATAGAAACAGGTATCATCTCCCTAATCAAAAGGTCATGACGGAGCTCAAAACAATGAAAAATAAACCGATTTCGATAGTTACCGAATTTAGTCGTTTTGACTACTCTATTTATTAGTTAAATCGCTCATGCTTCTAGCTAAATGGCAAATATGAAGGTCACGATTCAATTTTCTGCATAATTGTTATCGTGTCTTTGACTATTTTTTTCGATTAAAAATAGCATATTTAATCATTTTGTAAGTTCGACTCAATATAATAGTGAACTAAACAATAAAATGCTGTTGATGTTTGCTCGCGGAATAGGAAGATAGTAAAGACATAGTAATGGTTCGTGATGTCGACGATGTCTTTTTATTTATGTCCACGTCTAAAAAACAATCACCGCTGACAAAGGAAAAAGTACATATACATATTGATAATCAAACACCGAGATACGGATCCATATAATAATGTTTTTTTGTCATTACGAATCTATCCATCGCAAGATAGTCTTTCCTCTTACGGCCATCGAATTATTATGTCATCTGTCATAAGTTATATTTGTCTCTATTATTTGGTTTAGACGGTAGCCAGAAAAAATATTTTTTATTCGTTATTCCCATATCATCGAAAGAAAATCATTTTTGCCATTAAAAACAGTAAAATATATTTGCATTATTTTATTCTTTTATGTATATATATAAGTGCATATTACTTGCATTAATCTTTTATAAAATATAAGCGCATTTGTAGTAACGGCTTAAATTAACATCTAGGGGGACTAGAACATGAAAAAATCAGTAACACAATTATGGGTAACCGCACTAACGGGCATTCTATGTCTTGGAGTAGTCTTTACTTTATCAGCCACTAAGAATTTTTCATCGCAACGAGAAGTACAAGGTGCCGGTGCCGGCGCTCCGACTCTTAAATTGACTTGGACTATTCCTACTCTTGAGAGTAGCACTACTGCCATGGATGCTGTTGCATTAAAAGCATTCTTAGAAGAATATGATGCTCCAAGTTATACTTACACCGTCAATAGTACCAATAACACTTATCCAAGCAGTGGCACTACAACCGCTCCAAACAATCACCTCGATAGTTGGAAGTTTTCTTCAAGCGGTACAAACGGTGCTGCCGACATTTCAGGATTGCCTTCATATACCCTTGTAAAAATTTGGGTTGCTCGTTGGAGTACTGATGCTACAAAACTTGCTGTTAATAATGGCACTGCACAAAGTATTACTACTAACAATTACGACCTTTATACTTTCGATGGTTTCGATAATCAAACATCGTTTGTTATCGCCGCAACTAAAAGGTTCATGATTAACAAAATCGAATTCTGGGGTTGCTAGTATTTTAAGATTCGATTGCAGGAAACAAAGGGCGGCTATTCCCCCCCTTTTTTTCGTTCTCACCATTTTAAATTTGAAAAAATATAATTAACCAACCTAAAAGATATCATCTATAATGTTTTTTATGATTAATTTATTAAGGCGAATCTTTGTCAAAGATTATATAAACGTTGGTGATGCCAAGGTAAGGACCGCTCATGGTCAGCTCGCTTCCTTTTTTGGTGTGATTACTAACATTCTTTTATTTGCTGCCAAACTTGTCTTTGGTCTATTAGCAAGTTCTATCTCGATCATTGCCGATTCAATCAACAACCTTTCAGACACCGGAAATTCTTTTGTAGCTCTTATTGGCTTTAAAATATCAGCCAAGCCCGCGGATAAAGAACACCCCTTTGGCCACCAAAGACTCGAATACCTCGCCGGCTTGATTATCAGCATCGTCATCGTCGTCTTAGGCGGCAATATGCTGGTCCAATCAATTCAGAGAATTATAAATAATGAAGCATCAACCTATACGTTGTGGACTTTTATTATTTTAGGCCTTGCGATTTTACTTAAAGTCTATCAATCCTTTTTTAATTACAAAGTCGGCAAACTAATCGATTCCGTGACTTTAAAAGCCACGGCCCTTGATTCCTTGCTTGATGTCTTTGCCACCTCAGCAGTCTTAGCCTCGGCCTTAGTGTCCTTTTACTTTGGCTGGAACATCGATGGTTACATGGGCATTATCGTCTCCGTTGTTGTCGCTTACTCGGGTATCAAGATGATTAAAGAAACCATTGATCCCTTAATCGGCAAAGCCGCGGACAAAGACTTAGTCAATAAAGTCATTTCCGATATCTTATCTTACGACGGGGTTTTAGGCGTTCACGACTTACGGGCCCACTCCTACGGACCCACGAAGATCTTTATGTCAATCCACGTCGAAGTAAACTGCGATGTTAACGTCATCCGTTCTCACGAGTTAATTGATAAAATCGAAACCGATATCAAAGAAAAATACCAGATTGACTTGGTCATCCATATGGATCCGATTGACCCCGATAACGCCGAAACTATCCTTTTGCTCAATAAAGTCCAAACTGCCTTGCTGAGCGTTTCCAAAGACTTGTCGCTTCATGACTTTCGGATTATCAAAGAAAAGAATCACAAGAAAGCGATTTTTGAGATTGTCGTCCCCTTTGATTTTAAGCCAAGCCACGAACAAATCTTGAAAGACCTTAACAACGCCCTTGAGTCCGAGAAACTGAAAATTAGCCTTGAGCCGACCTTTGAAACACCCTTTGTTGAACAATAAAACTAAATTTTTATAAAAAAGACTCCGCCTATTTTGTCTTTATATATGCGGAGACGAGAAAGGTCTTCGATGCTTGTTAAAAGAAAAGTTGTTGTCAATCTAATTAATAAAGACCAACATGCTTTTAACGAAGTATATACTTCTTATCGAAAACTTTTGTTTTTTATCATCATCTCGATTGTTAAAAATGAAACAATCGCCGAGGACTTACTGCAAGATACCTTTATAAAAGTCTACGAAGCAGTATGTAATCTCAAAGACCCAAGTAGCTTTCACTCCTACATTACTTTGACCGCGAAAAACCTTGCTCTTAATGAGATAAAGAGAATGCGGAGAGTCGAAAGCCTTGATCCTTTGCTAGATATCTATGGCCAAGAAGAACAAAGTTTTACTTTACTAGATGAGATTGCTAGTTATCTAAGTGACATTGAAAATACGATTGTTATTTATAAAATCGTTCATGAACGCGGTTTTCAAGAAATAAGTTCGTTAATGGATATTCCCTTATCAACCGTTTATCAAATCTATCAAAAAGCTTTAAAGAAAATTAAAGACCATTACGAAAGGAGCAAATTATGAATTATCGGCAACGCTTTAAACAAGACGCCAAAGAAGTCTTAGACAAAAAAACACCAGACATCAATTTTGATGGCCAAGTAATGTTTAATGAAACTCCACATAAAACACCGAATTATAAATTTGCGATTTATGTTCCGGTCTTTACAAGCGTCGCAGCCTTAGGAGTTATTTTAGGGGTGGCCTTATGGCCAAAGAGTTATGATGCGATCAATCCTCCCGATTATTATAAAAATATTCCCGCGGAACGATCTGGAGAGCATGCTTCTTTTCGTGGCGAGACGACATCATTAGATGTCTATAACAATTTCATCGCAAGTTTCTCGCCTTTAGTTTTCTCTGGCGATTTTGACGCCCGGAGTTTTTCGCCTGTTGATGCTTTTGTTAATGTTGCGATTTTAGGTTATACCTCAACGGGAACCTCACAGAGCGAGATTTTAGAAGCTTTAGGTGTTGTCTCTGTCGAAGAGCTTAATCAAGTGACCAAAGAAGTTATTGATGTCCTCGGCAGTGGTGCGGGTTATTCTCTTAATTCTTTTTGGTATGATGATGCCTTATATGATTTACGAGACAATAGCGATGACTTCCTTGATGTTTTATCCAATTATTACTACACAAACGTCATATCTCGTAAGCCAACAAGTGCTTTAATTAACGAATGGCTTGATCTATATGTTCCCAAAGATCGCTTTCCAATCGTTCCTGAAGTCGAAATCGACGACGAAAATACCGTCGCAGCAATCGTTTCTTCGTATTTTGCCAAGAACACCTGGGCGAATGAAAACTTAAGCGAAACATTTGAAAATCAATATAATAGTCAAAACCATAAGATGACCTTTCATGGCGTTAGCGATCAGGAAGTCGATTATATCGAACACGGTGGATGCCCCTTAACTGGTGGTGATTACCGAGGTGTTGAAATGTACTTAGAAAGCATGAAGATAAACTTCTTTCTTCCCGATGTCGGCAAAGGACCAAACGATATATTTAGTAGCGTCCTAAGTAGTGGATACACTAGTGATACAGAAATAAATCTCGCCGCGCATGTTCCATATTTTAAAATCGATAATCGTTTGGATTTAATGACTTCGCTTATGGAGTATGGCGTTAATAGTGTGTTTAATAGTCATGCCGCTGCTGGTTTAATTAATAGCGATAGTCTTCTTGTCACGGCAATTGAGCAGTTTTCGACAATGAGCTTTGATTTTGGTGGCGTCTATT
>JAEWUY010000128.1 GCA_023396795.1 Bacillota bacterium
ACACTGATGTAGCTAAACTTTTCCGCGCATTAATTCGATAATTATAAAAAAATAGAGCTTTTGTTTGTCTATATTATTGCTAGAAGATTTTCTGGCTAGGAGACGAATTATGAAAGCACATAATAAAATTATACCGTTGTTCTTGTTCTTGTTATTGCCAATTACCCTTTTATCAGGATGCGAAGGCCATAATTTTGATGGTCTCATTCAACAAACAAACATCCATAGTGTTGGTTCCAAAGCCAAAATGTCATCTTTATTAAAAGATGCTGCAGATAATTCTGATTTTCGAACAAACGGATGGGGAGTCGGCATGGAAGGGGATGTCGCAACGTCAGAAGACGCTGAAAGCGAGCCACGCGACTATGTCGACACAAATGAACAAGTCGAAGGCGTCAAAGAGGGCGATATTGTTAAAACCGATGGTACGGAAATCTATTATGCGCCTCGCTATCATAATGTTATTCGCGTTGTGACGGTGGAAAATAATTTTGATGTTACCTTAGAAAGAACAATCGACTTAGAAAACACGTATGTTGATTCTTTATACTTGCTTGAAGATTATTTAGTCGTTGTTGGTTACACATTTCCAGAAGTTGAAGACGATTACGATGAAGAATATATGTATTATCGGTGGTGGTCACCAACAGGGACGGTATTAATTATTGATCGCTGTAATTATGAAATTGTTTATGAATTATTAATTGATAGTTACTTCTTAGATCATCGTATTATTGACAATAGTATCTTTCTTGTTAGCCATAAATATGTTTATTATGGCGATGTTGAATATGAATACCGTCCAACATATAGCCAGACTCGTAATGGGATTACGACTATCGAGTATTTGGATTTCGCCAGCATTTACTATTTTGACGATACACCAGCTTATGGTATGAATGTTTTAACGGGCATAAAAGTTGCCGATTCTGTCGAAGACATCACTTATACTTCAAAAGGTTATTTAGGTGCCTCTTCTTATTATAAGAATATGTATGTTAATCGCACTGATTTATACCTAATTGAAACAACATATGTTTATCAAGAAAACTCTTATTACACGACATCGACAATTAGCCAGTTCAATTTAGATATTTCCTCATCTTCAAGCACATTTATCGCTGCGGTTATTGTTTTGGGGGCTTCACTTAATCAGTTTTCGATGGATGTCTATGACGGCTATCTTCGGGTGGCGACGACTGATCGACGTTCCAGCTGGACAATTATGGACTCATTGTTTGGCTGGATAAGTGAAACAAGCGTTAGCAATCACCTCTTTGTTTTACAAAGCGATGGCGATAAACAAACCTTTAATTTAATCGGTCACTTAAGCGAAGGACTCGGTAAGCCAGGAGAAGACATTAAATCGGTTCGTTTTGATAAAGAATCGGCCTATGTTGTCACTTTCCTTATTACTGACCCCTTGTATGTCATTGATCTTTCGAATCCAGCTCTTCCGCTTATTGCCGGAGAAATAATTCAAGAAGGATTTGATACATACACTCATGTCTGGGGGGAAGGAAACCTTATTGGCATTGGCTATGACGCAGATGAAAATGGTTCGATCACCGGCATGAAAATTAGTGCTTACAATGTAAACGTAGATGAAGAAGAAGTTATTCAAACGTTTAATATCTATTCTTACGATGTATCAGGCGAATCAAGTTGGACCTATGGTTTCTCCGAAGCCTTGTATAATCATAAATCAATTCTTGTGAGTGTCGATAAAGGCTACCTCGGCTTTGCCGTTGAAGCATATGAATACGGATACGCAAATAGCGAAAGCGGACGCGATTGGTACTATCGATATCATAGTTATTACTATTTATTCAAGATTGATTTTAGCATTGAAAATCCAATTCAAGAGCCAGTCATTATTGAGCACCAAGTTTCTGAAGAATACTATCTTGGCGTTGATCGTGGCGTCATGATCGAAGATTATCTTTATACTTTTTCGGATTTAGGAATCATTACCTATTCACTCATCGATGAGGCGATTATTGAACCACCATTCTATTTTGAAACAATTTAACAAGCGGGGCGACCCGCTTTTTCTTTAAAAATTAACGTCTTGTTTACGAAAATAACTATTTTTGTTTCGCGGGTTTAGTTGATGTAATCATAGTAAACATCTATACTTTTATTAGATGGATTAAACGCTAGAGGGCGCAAAAATATGTTAAGTGATATAGAAAAATGGTTAGCTCAAGCTAATCTTGATGCTAAGTTGCGAACTGAACTCGAAAACCTTGACGAAAAAGGACGTTTTGAGGCATTTGGAGATGACGTGGCATTTGGCACAGGGGGTATACGTGGCATCATGGGTGTTGGCACGAATCGCCTGAATATTTACACAATTCGCAAAGCAACCCTGGGTTTTGCTAATTATATTAAAGAGAATTACACTAGTCGTCCTTATAGCCTTCATAACGTCGTAATTGCCTACGACACACGCAATAATTCACGATTATTTGCAGAAGAAGCCGCCCGTGTTTTAGCGAGCCAAAACATTCATGTTTGGCTCTTTGATGAATTCCGACCGACTCCAGAGTTATCCTTTGCCGTTCGATATTTACGAGCTGACGGCGGTATCGTCATTACAGCTAGTCATAATCCTCCAGAATATAATGGTTACAAAGTATATGATGAAAACGGCTGTCAACTTGTACCAAGAAAAGCCGATAAGGTTGGACTTGCAATAACGAAAGTCAGCAATGTTTTCGATTTAAAACTAGACACAATTGAACAATATATAAATCGGGGATCGGTTAGTATTTTAGAAAAGTACTTTGACGATAAATATTTGATGGCTGTTCGTTTCGTTTCTTGTCAAGCCGTTGACAAAGATAATTTTAAAATTGTTTATACACCGTTACACGGCACAGGTTCGGCATTTGGCGCGACCTTGTTACGCGAAGGTGGCTATAACGTATATACCGTTGAAGAACAAATGCTACCTGATGGATATTTTAGCACGCTTAAATCTCCTAATCCTGAAGACCCGCTGGCGTTTGCATTAGCAGAAGAACTCGGTCATAAGATAGGCGCTAATTTACTGTTGGCAACCGATCCCGATGCCGATCGAGTTGGAGCCGGAATACTTGTTGGGGACAAATATCATTTTCTTAACGGCAACGAAATGGCAGCCATCATTTTTGATTATTTAATCAAATATGGAGTGCGAATTCGTCAACCGGTTTTTATCTCAACAATCGTTACTAGTGATCTTGTTTTTGAAATGGCCAAGCGTAATGAGATTGAGGCGCTTCGCACTTTAACTGGCTTTAAGTTTATATGCGAACAAATCGAATACATTAAACAAGATCGCAAAGATTTCTTTTTTGGTTGCGAAGAGTCATATGGCTATTTAATTAGTGATTTAGTTCGTGATAAAGACGCTTTTCAAGCATGTCTGATTATTTCTGAGATTGTTGCTTTCTACCATCAACAAGGTCGTAATCTTTTGTCCGTTCTTGATGATATATATCGTGATTATGGCTATTACAAAGAGAAATTAATCAGTATTAAATCTCCTGGCATTGATGGCATAAAAAACATTGCTCGTTTCATGGAAAATCTTCGCCATAACAAACTTAAAAAAATCGGCAATGAAAAAGTTTTAAGAATTGAAGATTATTTAACGCATCAAGCTGAAAACAGTGATGGTTCCAAAGAAGTTATTAATTTGCCTTCTTCGGATGTTTTAAAATACATTATCAGTGATGGATGGATTGTATTTCGACCTTCAGGAACCGAACCTAAGTTAAAAGTTTATCTTTCTCTTCATGGCGAAAACGAGCAAGATATAAAAGCAACACTTGACACCATGGAAGTTAGTGTCAAACAACTTTTAAAAGAAAAAGGACTTATTAATGAGTAAACAATTACCACGCCTCAATGTTATTAAATTGGCTCCTGTGCAAGTTGAAAGAATTTGGGGCGGAACATGGTTGCGTGAACAATTTGGATTCAAAACCAAAAGTGAAAATATCGGCGAAACGTGGGTGATTTCCGCACATCCCAGCGGAAATTGTCGTGTTTTAAACCACTTATATTACAAAATGACTCTTAGCGAATTATACGCTAAAAGGCGCGATTTATTTGCTTTTGATAAAAATGAAAAGTTTCCGCTTTTAGTTAAACTGATTGACGCAAAGGATGATTTAAGTGTTCAGGTTCATCCAGGGAATGAGTATGCTCAAAAACATGAAAAGCAAAGTGGCAAATCGGAAGCTTGGGTTATTTTAAACACTAAACCTGGAACGCGAATTTTAGTCGGACATAGTGCGAAAACGCGCGAAGAACTACGTGATTTAATCTATCAAGGTGAATGGAATAAATTACTTTCTTATCGCCCTCTTGAAATAGGTGAAATTGTCAATATTCCGAGTGGTACTTTGCATGCTATTTGTGCAGGAACATCCTTAATTGAAATTCAGCAGTCTTCGGATGTCACATACCGTGTTTATGATTATGATCGAGTTGATGGTAATGGGCACAAACGCGAACTCCACCTTGATAAATCAATTGATGTTATTGATGTTCCTCATGTTACGCCTCCGATTCGAAAGGTTCCTATCTCACAAAAGAAAAATTATCTTCAAGAATTACTTTTGACTCCACATTTCACTATCAATTCGTTAATAGTTGATAAATGTTTTTCGTTTAGCAACGAAGCTGAAAAGTATTATCTTGTGACTGTCATCGATGGTACTGGCAAAATCGGAGCGTTTAACGCCAAAAAGGGAGATAGCTTTATTATCACCTCTTTAGTTAAAAAACTTAAAATTCAAGGTTGTTTGAATCTTATTATCGCCAATACATAAAGTAAACTCACTGTAATGATTATTGATTGTTTTTTAATAAATGTTTTTAAACTTTTGATTAATTTTAATTTAGTCGTTAAGATATTATTGGTTAAAAGTAATATTAACTTTTTCAAATATCATGTTTTTTGATTATGGAGGACGGTTATGGCAAAAGTAACACTTGATTCAATCGCCTTAAAAATGGGGTCAGTACTGTGGCCGTTTTTAAAGCTTTGAACAACTTATAACGATGTTGCAGCCGTCGCTGGTGTCGAAGTTCAAGCTCCAGGTTTAACAAATAACACTATTTCGCGACTTAAAGGCAGTTCCGACGTTTCATTAAATGATTCAGTTTTACCATCTTCAACTGAAGAGCAAACGATTATTTGGTCATCCGATAATAGTCAAATCGCTTCTATCACCGCGACAGGAATCCTTTCTTTTGTTGATGTTGGTCGGGCGATTATTACCGCTATTCTTCTTTATTTTGTCGGCACTTATAACGATTTGTACGGCCCAGCATTATATATTAGCGATAAATCGAATTGGGTCATGGCTAATAGCATTACTATTTTTGAGAATCTTTATCAAAGCGGATCAAGCTCGTATATCGTGCCATGGAATAATGTTTCAGTAGCCACGTTGATTGCGATGATTCCCGTCGTTTTATTATTTGCCTTATTACAAAAACAGTTCATGCAGAGTGTCGCCGGTACCGGCATCAAGGGGTAGAAATATGCAAAAAATTAACTTAAATGCTTTTATTGAAAAACACCGTAGTCATTCAGGTATCATTCAAACAAAAAAGATTAATTTTCATGGATTTAGTGGTTATGACGTCTATAACATTTCACAAGCCTTTGTTTTCAAAGGCAAACGTTACATTGCCGGACGCGTTGAAAAACGCGAGAGCGAGATTTCCGTAAGTGTCATCTTTGAGCAAATCGCACCCTTTGACTATATGGCTACAAAGTGGCGGTTTAACAATCTTCAAGATCCCTTCGTTGAAATTATCGATGGGCAAATTCTTTTGGGAGGTACGGAAATATATCCTGATGAAAACGCGCACATTACTTCGTGGCGAACGGTCTTTTATTTCGGAGCGGATTTTGATGCGCTTAAGAAAATAATCAAGGCTCCCCTAAAAATGAAAGATGTCCGGCTTACAAAAGGTGAAAAATACTATGTGATGAGTCGTCCGCAGGGCGGAATCGCTGCCTATGGGAAGATTGGCTTTCAAGCCGCTGATAAACTTTGTGATATTACGACAGAATTTATCGCTAATTCGCCGTTAATCGAAGATTTATTCGACGATAAAGTGTGGGGCGGGGCAAATCAAATCTTAGTCTTAAAAAATGGTTTATTAGGCGTTTTAGGCCATGTGGCGATTATGAGTGAAGGCAATGTTCACCATTATTACGGCATGACTTTTGCTTTGAACCCTCAAACCGGAAAGCGCAGTGAGATGAAAATTATTGCCGAAAAGCAAGACTTTGGTCAAAGCGAATATAAACGGCCTGATTTAATTGATGTTATTTTTGTCGGTGGTATCGTGCGTCACGATAATGGAACCGCCAGTTTATATACTGGTTTATCTGATGCCGAAGGACACTTAGCGCTAATTGAAGATCCCTTTTTAGAATATGAGGAGATGAAAATTTAATGAAGAAAAAAGGTTACTCGTTATTAGCAACGGCGATAATTGCTGTTTCACTAATTAGTGGTTGCAATGAGCAAAGCTTTATATCGCCAATTAATGCCGAATTTGATTTCGACATTCTTAACGATGTCACCTTTGAAATAAAGGCTGATGCCACAAATATTTCTCACCTCGACGGGTATAATATCGCTGATGGCGACTGAATACGCTACTCTTAGCAACGATGCCAAAGATTATTTCACCGCAAGCGGAACTACGGAAAGTACAGTCGTAGCAGCTCGGGAAAGATATCTCTTTATTGTTGGTAAATACACATCATTAGGCAAATTTGTTGTTAATAGTGAAAATGTTGTCTATCAAGGTGCATCAGATATTATCGGTTATGACGTTGGTGAAGCATCAAGAATTATTTTAATAATTGTCGTTGGTGTAATGGTTTTATCAACAGGAGCCTTCTTCCTTATTTCAAGACGTCGTAAAGAAACAGCATAATTTCTAATACTTATCATTAAGCCGCGTAAATGCGGCTTTTCTTTTTAAAGCGTAAATAAAAAAACGCCCATAGGCGAATTTTTACAACTGGAGCAGGCGACGGGAATCGAACCCGCGTAATTAGCTTGGAAGGCTAATGTTCTACCATTGAACTACGCCTGCAAATAAAAAGGCTAACAATCTAAGCGTGGAACACGCGAATGATATATTAGCACATTTATTTTTGTGATTAAAGAGCGAATGCGTCGCTTAGCCGATGAAACGGATTAAGGCTGCTTTCGGAACGAAACCAACTTGTTTGCGAGCGATTTCGCCATTCTCGAATAAAATCATCGTCGGAATGCTGAAGATATTGTATTGGGCGGCAATGGCTTCTTGTTTATCAACGTTGACTTTGGCGATTGTTACTTTATCTCCTAGCTCTTTGCTGACGTCTTCTAAGACTGGTCCAATCATCTTGCAAGGTCCACACCAGTCGGCGTAGAAATCAACGAGGACTTTCTTTTCTTTTAAAACGGCGTCGAATTGTTCTTGGTTTTCAATGTGTTTAAGCATAATTTATGTTTCCTTTCGTGTTTAGAATTTATATACCAAATATTAAGGCAAAAATTAGATAAATTAAAGCAATATGCGTTGGAAAGAATGCATAACTAGTGATGCGAAACCATTTCGCGTCATATCCGCGTTTACCATTATATAAGATGATAAGGAGACCAGCAAAGATCGACCAGGTTTGTATATCAGCGAAATATAAATCTAAACCAGGTGATAAATATGGCAAGAACCAAAGGACAACGTTTAAAAAGAAAAGAGCGATAGCCATAATGATGTTTACTAGGCTACGGTATTGAGGCACATTTAGTAATTCGTTTCGTTCAACAACATAGCCAGTGGATACGTGATTAAACATGACTTTTGACGCGAGTTCATAAGAGTAATAAAAAGCAATTGTAAGTAAAAAGCCAAAGATGGAATAACCCATTCGCAAATATAATGGGAACCATTTAATTATCAGGTTGAGGGAGCTTAATTCTAATAAGTCGACAGTGGTGGATAAAATAACAAAGGATAATGGAAGGAGGGCCCAAAGTTTCTTAAAGCCTTTTTTGGTTATGAAGTAAATGAAAAGACCGTTAACTAATAAGTCAATAAATGGGTTGTTGCCAATACTTGGATCAACAAAATAATATAAGATAACCTGTACAGCCATCACTAACCCCAAAAGGATGGCGAGGCGAATTAAATATTGACGAACATTCTTTGAATGTACGAGACCTTCAACAAGCATAAGTACGAAAAGCGGAAAGGCCAGGCGTCCGATGCAGCGAAATATAAAACCGACAACATAAAGAGTATCGCTTGTCGATGTAGCGTATTGCCACATGAAAAGACCGATATGATCAATTGCCATAGTCGCAAAGGCGATGATTTTAATCCAGAAACTGGAGAGCTTTTGCGCTCGTTCGAGTTTTGAGTCCATGTTATCTCCTAAATTTCAATAATCGTTAATAGAAAACTAATTAAATTATTCGTAATGTGGGCGTAAGTCGAAACAGCAAAACCTTCTTTTTCGTAGGCAATTGTTAAAATGGTACCTGCTAAGATGTAGGAAGGCAAATTAATTAACTCATTTAAAATGGTGTCGGGATTAAACGACATATGAATAAGCCCAAAAACGAGCATGGTGACAACATATGCGAGGGGTCGATTTAAGCGACGGATTAAAGAAAATAAGCCGAGTCGATACGTAATTTCTTCAACAATCGGACCAAATAAAACGAAGGCCAAAAACGACATGATTGGATAGCCACTCATCATCGCCACAATCGCACTTTCGTTTTGATTATCGCTCATCTCATAGCCAAAGGCTAAGATTACTAAATTATAAGCGACAGCCGCGACAATAACTAATCCACCATAGGATAGACCAACTACGATGTTGCGCAGGGGTTTAAAAGACTTTAATACGCGAATCAAATCTTTCCAAAGCAAAGCTATAAGACCGACAAACAAAGTCGAGTATGTAAAAAGGTTGAGCATTAAATTCGTACGATTTGAGTTTAAGAAGGCTTCGTTAGCAATCGGATCAGTGTATGTGTTATTGGCGTAAATGATAAAAAAGAGCGATATTAATAAACTGACAAGTGATAATCCGCCCCAACCAATCAAAAACATCAAGATTTGTTTCAACCAATGAACTTGAATAACATTTGGAAAACGGTTCGGTAATAATTCTCCTTCACTTGTCTGATTACAGCGAGGACAAACGCTTAAAGATCCGTCATGAATGTGGCGGCAGGAGGGGCATTGACGATAATTATTAGGTTTTGTTTTGTTTTTTGACATTTCAGTAAGTTTATTACAATTGAGGAATAAAATGTAAATAACTTTAATCAAGTTATGCAATAATAATATAATAAAAGCAAGGTGGGTGCACAAAGAATATGGATGCAGCTACGATTCAATTAATTACCCAAATCATTACGTGGGGCAGTCTTGGCCTCCTAATTTTGATTGTCGTCATTCTCTTTTTCGCCGGTTTGATTGGCTGGAAACGCGGGATATTTAATGCTGGTTTCCGTTTAATCTTTATTGGCATTTTAATTATTGTTGCTTTAACGACGGTTCGTCCGATGGTTGAATTTATCGGTGGACGTGACTTAGGACCATTAATGCGTCTATTTGGAATGGAGACGATAACTGTTTCCTCGGGATCAGGATCGGCTACGGTCGAAATTACGAGCGTTTTTGAAACATTAACAAACTTGCTTGTTGCTTTGGGCGAGGCTAATGGTATTACGGTTGCAGCTGATCAAGTCAACGAGGTCGTTCATGGTTTAGTCTATTTAATTATTTCGACATTTGTTGTCATTATGGATGGCATTTTAATTTCTTCGCTTGGCAATTTAGGGGCCACTATTTTATGGCATGCAATTTTTAAACACCTAATAAGTAAACGAATTCGTAAAGTTGTTCGCGTTAAGGGTGTAGCCATGTTGATGGGATCGCTTAAATCGCTTCTTGTCGGAGCAATGTTAGTTTTTCCTTTCTCTTCATTAATTAATAATGCTGTACGCGCATTTAAAGATGAAGATAATGGCGTTATCATTGATAACGATTTGCTTAGCAGCGTGACGGAGATTGTCGACGCTTATGATAACAGTGTTTTAGCAAATGTTTTGTTTAATTGGACAGCTGACGGGGAAGGCAAAACTTGGGATGTTATGCTTATGGATTCGCTTACTTCTGCAGATGTCGATGGAATTAAAGTTAGTTTTATCGATGAATTATACAACGTTATTGGAATTGGTAAGACCATTACTTCCGCGGGTATCTTTAGCGAAGGCGGTTTTGATTCGATTGGCTCGACTTTACTCGTTAATGACCAATTAGTGGTGTCTCTTTTATCTTCGATTGGTAATTCAGGTTTGGTTTTAATGCTTATTCCCGTCGCGGTCGAACTTGCGATGAATATGGATGAAGTGAAAAACTTTGTTGGCGAGGATTTACTCGATTTAAGTGACGTTGACTGGAAACACGAAATTAATAATATCGGCAAAATGTATCAGGCTGTTTTTGATAGTGGTTTGTTTGAAGATATGGTTGACGACGAAGGCAATTTTGTTCTCGATGACTCAGCTCTTGGCAAGTTGTTTGAGCTTGATACTTATTCAAACATCATGAGTATTTTTAGAGCAATTGATGATAGTAAACTATTAAGTCGCGCCATACCTGCTGTTGCCTATACAATGGCGCAAAATAATGAAGCAGTAGCAGCTTTTTCTGATTTCCTTCCCGAAACTTGGGAAGAGTACACAGCAATTAAGTGGGGCACTGAATTAGGAATCGTCTATGATGCTTTGTTTAGAATTAATGCTCTTGATAGTAGTTTACTCCCATCATTGATGCTTGCTGGGGATGATAGTGGTGAAGGAGAAGGCGACCCTGAACCTGATCCAGCGATTCAAGTCGCTTTAGCTAACGCTGCCCTGGGTGCGCCTTATATGTCTGAGGAAGACATTTACGCTCAATATCTTGTCGAAGAAGAACCTGAAGAACCGGCTGCTAATCCCCTTGAGGGTATCTTGCGTAATGCTGGAGCCATTAAACAAATTTTAGTCGGTAATACCGATGCAAAAGGTAATCCGATCGGTGTTGACGCTAACGGAATGACGAAAGTTTTTGATGATGACGGCAATCGGTTGTATAACCGACACTATGCTTTATTTGATTCGCAACTTTTACAATACTCACTATCAGGAGCTATTACTTATCTTGTCGAAACTGTTTTGGCCGACTATAACCTTGAAGGACTTGATTTTGATAGTTTATTTGCTGAACTTGATACGGGTGTTCGTTTAGTTAATTACAAAAAAGAATATGGCGCAGTCCTTGATTTGCTTGTAACTCTTGGTGAAAATGATGCGACTAGAGCTTTAGCTCTTGATCCAGAAAATTTACCGGGCATCGTTTTTAATGATGATGGTGGATTAGAAAGCATTGATCCGCAGTTAATTGCTGGTCTCAAAGCGGCTTTGCCGAAAATTGATAATTCTCGCCTTCTATCGATGATTTTACCTAATCTTATGGAAATGGTTTTTTCGGGTGAGCAAATGGCGGGAATGTTTGATGCGATTGGCATCGACGCTACCTCATTAAATTGGGATACTTCTAATCTCGGCCGCGAATTTTCAATGTTGATTGATGCTTTTGATAGCGTTCAAGAATTAATGAGCATTATGGAACCATTCGAAGACGAGACGGGTTCAATCGACCCCGCGAGTTTTGGCGATTTAATGTTTGAATTATCCGAAAATGATGAACCGTTAGCCAAAATGTTAGATACCTTGTATGCATCCAATATCATTAATGAAAAATATCAGGAAAATATTTACAACACTTATGGCGTTTTAATTCATAGCAAGGGTGAACTTGTTAATGGTACCAATTCCAACTTCTATGCGATGCTTGATTTCGTCTTTGATTCGTTATTAGGCGGAAGAGGCTTTAGCAATAAAAAAGATGTCTACAATGTCGCTCAGTGGACAAACTCTCGAACACTTGAGGGCGATTTCCGTCGCGATAAATTTGGTAATGCCATCTATGATGGCGAAACTGGATTTATGACCGAATTCATCTCGGCGATTGGTCGGACAAGGCTTCTTGACATTATTGATGTGGGATCAGGCGGAACAATCGATTATGGCGACTTAGGTGCCGCCGTCAGCGATGTCTTTAGCGCCGTTGAAAAAAGCGCAGTTTTCTCTGCTACTTTTGGCGATGTTCTTGATATGTATATTTTAGAAGCCCTTAGCGATGACCCGGGTGATGTCAGTTTTAATAACGTCACAGACTGGGAAGCAGAGGGAGAAGCCTTCGAGCGCCTTTGCTTAGCGATTGAAGATTTTGGTGATTTCCAAGACATCGACTTCATCGGTAGTGATCCCGATAACGTTGTGGCCTTGCTTAGTGCTCTTGCCGATTCACAAATGTTTGATGGACCTGATGGTTATTTGTTTGGTGACTTCTTTTATGACAAATTAATGACTTCTTTAGGAGGCAACGCCTCTTATTTATACGATCCGAATGCTACGACCACTAACGAAGTTAAAAGCGATTTTGACTCACTAGAGACACGGCCAGAATGGCAGGCGGAAATTGTTCTTTTTGGCGAAGCTTTAGAAGCTTTGCAAGGTTCCAACGTTGATATTCATGGTGATCCAATTGATACAGGCGATCCTGTTGATTATTTAGGACTACTAACAACCGGCAAAGTGACATCCGACAATGTTCGCAATATTTTGACAGCTCTTAACAATACAACGACGATGCGAATGATTATTTATAATGGTTATAACCAAATAGCAACAGCCTTCCAATCCGATGAAATTGATTTATCGACGATGAATAACGAAGCTTTAGTTTATATGAGTCGGGTTCAGCGTCAAGATGAAATCGATTTGACGGTCGATATGTATAAAGTTATTGAAAGTATCGGCACAAAAGATCCGATTACTGGAAACTATTCATACGATATAAACTTCCGCGATACTGAAGATGCGGCGATTGACGACCTTCGCTTAGCTTTGAATGGACTTGTCGGTTCGGTTGTTTTTAACTCCCTTGATGGTGATGCCCTACCTGCTGATGAAACGGTTTTTAGACAATTCATGGGCAAATTCATGAAGGTCAGCGTTATCGAAGAATCAATATACCGTCTGGAAAATCCTAAGGATATCGCTGGTGTCAGTGATGGCTATTACACCGATGGAACGACAAAGATTGTCTACATTATTAATACAAATCTGCCAACTCCGAGCGTAAATCTAAATTACGAATTAGTTTTTGATTTGACACAAACACTAGCTGCGCAACAAGGATATATTAATGAGATGATGGACTTAGTCGACGTCATGGTCAGCCTTGATGAAGGTGGCAGCGATCCTTACTCGGTTGATGGTATGAACATCGAATATGAAGCCTTAACAGAGGCGAATTTCGAAAGCATGCTTAACTCTTTAAATGATTCGCAATTGCTTTATGATTGCGTGCCAAATATGATTTCGCGCATTGTTAATGATGAATCAGCTTTTGCTATTGACGATATTAACTTAGCTGCTGCTCATCCTTTCTTCCATTATAATGGAACGAACTTTACTAATCGTTTCCCAAGCGGGGAAATTAGCGAACTAAGCGACCTGTTCGTCTTAATTCAAGAATTTAGCGCCCTTGTGACAACGGGTGATTTGGACTTAGCCCTTTTAACTACTGGAACAAATTTATCAACTTTTAAAGATACGCTTATAGCTTTGTCAGAAACAGAAACTTTCTATCAAGCTGGCAGTAATTTACTAGGTGAGGTAACGGTTTTTGAACAAATCATGCGCAAAATTTATGTTGATACATATTTAGCTGATCTTTCCTATCAACAAGTCGTCGATTATGATCCCTTGGTCGCATCGATTGAACAAGGCATTAATAAAAAAGTCACTGATTCCCTAGTTGCCTTCCCATCGACTAGTTACTTAAATGGCGGCAGTTGGATCAATGAAATTGATGCGATTGGTGATTTAATTGTCACTTTCAACGGTTTAGGATTTACTTCTGGCGATTTTGATGGTCTTTCCGTCGATACTTTAACCCCGACACAACTTTCAGCCATTTTACAAAGTATTAACCGCCTTGATGTTGTCAAAGATGCGATTCCGTTTATGATTAAAGACGCTTTGTATAACGTGAATATTAATTTTGACCGCTTCTCGGCCTACGACAAAGCCGAATTTACTTTGGATGAGACTTCATTTGCCGGTCCGTTAACAACTGTTACTTTGACTGATGGTACTTATAGTATTGATGTTACTGGTAATAATGTTTCTAGCGATGGTTCCACAATCGAAGTTGCTTTGGGAGGATATTTATACAACCTTGATCCGATTAACAATATTTCTTCCTTGGTAATTGACGCTGGTGCTGGATCAAGTTTTGAAGTTTTCTATGGTACGACACCTAATCCCACTGTTAACTCTTATTTCTTAACGGCTGAGGCTGGTGATGTTTATACAGTTGACTTATCAGATATTCCTTATCAATATTTCCGAATCGAAGCGATAACAACTTTTGACATTGAACAATTAACGATTAAGCAGGCGATTGAATCTGGTGATTATATGCAGGATCAAATTAGCTATCGTGATGTTAACATTCCGATTTTGATTGATCTCATGGACGAATTCTATGTTGATTCAACGAGCACTTACTATGATTTTAGCCAGCCAGAAGGCGTTGTGGGTTTTGTCAATGATGGCAATTCAACCGCTCCGATTTTAGCCTTCATTATTGATAGCGACCTTTATCAAACACAAATTACTCCGCAATATAAAGCTGAGTCTCTTTTCTTATACAATATTTTGTCCTTTGAAATGTCCGTTACTGTTGGCGGCGCTCCAATCGACTTAGAAAGTGCCTTAGCACATAACGTTCGTGGCACATTGACAAGCGATAAGCTTGCCAAAATCAACGATATTCTTAATGTTGATTCCCTTGCAAAGTTTGATGTTACAAAAGAAGGCGATGCGATTGACTATGGTTTATTTGCTATGTCGTTTCTTGAAGGAGCTTTGTCAATGCCGACGGCCAAAACAGCTTTCGCCTCACCTCTTGATCATTATTTATATAACATTGTTAAATACGACACAGGTTCTGGCATTGTTAATTATCTTGATTTGGCTGTGGGGTCAAGTACGCGCGGCGTCATTGATAATAATTTCCTCGATGACTATGGTCACGCTTTGTTAATTAGTGAAATCGTCGCTGGTCAACTGAATGACATTATGGAAGAAAAATATGACTACCTAGTTACTAACGCTATTCCCCATACCGAAGTTGATTTGTACTCTAGCGAATACGGTGCCTTAAACGCCATTGAGCGAGTCGGCTTATCTGGAGCGGTGCAGGCCTTGTATTATTCATTAAATGATTTATTAGTACCTGATACGGAAATGACTGCTGCTGAGGTTACAGCGGCCTTTGAAGCGATGTATGATTCGGATATTGCAATGATTTTCTATCAAGCTGATATTTATCCGTGTTTATCTGGTAATTTGTTGGCCGGGGGTCGGGGTTTAACGGGGGAAGCTAATCCGACGACATTATCCGATTGGCAAGATATCGCGAACGCTTTGATTGCTAGCCGTGGCTTATAATTAATGCAAACTATATTAACTTCAAACCAATCAACACTTATTGTCGATAAGTCACGCTTCATCGGCGTGACTTTTCATGTCGAAACAACTCATGACGTTAATGAGTGTCTTGCCCATGTTCGTAAAATCTTTCCAAAAGCAAAGCATTATTGCTATGCCTATGTTATCGGTCATGACGAAAAAGGTTTTGATGATGGCGAACCTTCAAAAACAGCGGGACGTCCTTTACTTGAACTTTTAAAACGAGGGGCATATGACGAAACATTGATTGTGGTTGTTCGCTATTTTGGAGGAACCCTTTTAGGGGCTTCGCGATTGTTACGCACTTATGTTAGTATCGCCAACGCGACGTTAAACGCTGCCGAAAAACATCAGATTGTTTATATGCATACTTACCAATTAGAAGTTTCTTATAGTGACTATGAATATTTGCAAATTGAAGCTAAAAAGCATTCCTTCATCTTGGAAAACGTTACATTTAGCGATACCATTGGTATTAAGCTTTTAGCCCAACGAAAAGCTGACGAATTTTTACTACAAATTTTACAAGGAAGAGGTGAAATAAAGCCTCTTAATCTTGAAAAAAGATACTTAAAGGAGAACAGTTTATGATTACATCAAGCGAATATTCACAACGTCGGGATCGCCTCTTTGAACAAATGGAAGATGATTCTTTTGCCATACTTTTTGCCGGCGTCGGTCGGAAAATGTCTAATGATAGTTTTCGTTACGACGTTAATCGTAATTTTTATTATTTAACTGGTATAGATCAAGAAAACTCGATTTTAATGCTTGTTAAAGCTTGTGGGGAACGCAAAACATACTTGTTTATTGATGAATACGACGAACATAAAGAAAAGTGGACGGGTGTCCGCCTTAACATCGAAGCCGCCAAAGCTTTAAGTGGTGTTAATAATATTTTATTCACCAATTCCTTTGAAGCTAAGCTCGAAGGGGCCTTAAGTGATGAAAGCAGTCTTGGCCATTTAGCCATTCTTTATCTTGATTTAGAAAAAGAATTAAAAATTAAAGAATGTTATTCGACTCTTGAGCTCAAAGAAGAACTTGAAACTAAGCACAAAAATATCGTCATTAATAATCTTTATCCGTTTTTAATTATGCAGCGGATGATTAAATCACCGGCAGAAATCGCTTTACTACGCGAAGCTATCAAAACGACGGACTTAGGTATTAAAAATATTTTATTGACCTTGCGTCCTGGTTTATATGAATATAACCTACGTAACACATTCGAATATGCCATCGCCGAAGATAATGATGCCTCCAAAGCTTTTGACACCATTGTCGCCAGCGGGCAAAACGCTGTTATTTTACATTACCCCAATCCCAAAGAACGCTTAAATAACGGCGAACTCGTTTTATTGGATTTAGGTGCCAGACGCGACTATTATAATGCCGATATATCGAGGACTTTCCCAATTAACGGGACTTTTATGCCCAAGCAAAAAGCTTTGTACGAAATCGTTTTAGGTTGCAATAAGGCCGTTATTAATTTTATTCGTCCGGGTTTGACCTTAAGCGAACTACAAAAATTTGCGATCGATTATTTAGCGGCCGAATGTGTTTTAAAAGGGTTTATCAAAACGAAGGAAGATATTTCCAAAGTATATTACCATGGTGTCTCACATCACTTAGGTTTAGACACTCATGATATTGCCCAGCACGATCGGCCTTTAGAACCAGGTATGGTCATCACAGTTGAACCTGGTTTATATTTCAAAGATTTAAAAATTGGAATACGCGTTGAAGACGATGTTGTTATTACTGAAACGGGTTGTGATAATCTCTCAAAAGATATTCTCAAGGAAGTTAATGATATTGAGAAAATTATGGCCACCAAATAATTGGCAACATTAAAAAAAGAGCGATTTATGTTCGCTCTTTTTTTGTTTGTTTAGTGTTTTTTGCTCTTACGTGTTAACGCGAAGATCATTGTGCCAGCTAAGAAAATAATAGCAAGAAAGACGAGTAAAAAGACCATATTTTCTTCTGCGATCATTGGCGTAGGGAACGAATTACTTTGGGTTTGAACGCCACTCATAAAGGCCTCTAAATCATATTTTGAAACAATATCGATATATCTTGCTAATGCATTCTCGACGTCACTACCAAAGGCATTCGGAGTCGCTGTTGAAATAATCATTTTGGCAGCCTCGCTGATGGCAAGGTAATTGGTTTTTACGCTATTCCAAACGCTCGCTAGTTGTACCGAACTTTTGTTTTGACAGCCAAGACTCGTTTGATTAAGGAAGTCGGCAGCCCATTCTTCAGATTCAAGAGTAGGAGGCACGCTAGAACCAGAACCTAAACGATATAAAATCAGATTAGAAGTTCCGTTTGTATTAGCAGATCCGTATCCTCTCCATTCAGACAGAGAGAGGGATAATGCTGCAGTTAAAAATCTAGTTCCTGCATTTGATTTAAGCATTATACTTGTTGAACCTTGGCTAGCAACCCAGTAGTCGCTAATTCCTGATGCGGTGGCGCCAATGCCATCATTTGTCGTAGTTGAATTAAGAAAATATCCATTATTGGAAATCTTCCAAGAATTTGTGCCATTACCGGTAAATGTCCATGCATTTGTTATATTTATACTTCCCACATCGGTAAATGCCGTGATTGTTGAGTTACCGTTAGTAAAACCACCAGTCTGCATTGGCAAATAATATTTGCTGCCACTATCAACGGTAATAAAATAGTTACCTTCAGTAATATTCTGATAATTATCAACCTTTGTAATCGATGAAGCCTCGACTATCGTAACGCTGCATGTTGCTACTAGATTAGAGTTTACAGTCGAAGTTGCTGTAATCGTCGCGTTGCCAAGAGCTATACCGGAAACAACGCCGTTACTGACTAGAGCGACACTAGAATTAGATGTTGCCCAGGTTACGCTGTTGCTTGTTCCTGATGGCGAGGAAGTAACGTTTAATGTCGAAACATTGCCCATCGGAAGTGATAAAGTGGTCGGGCTGACCGAAATAGAAGTCGGAGGTTGCGGTGGAGTAACTGTTACCGACATTGTCGCTTTGATGCTTGTATTACTCGTTGAAGTGGCGGTGATTGTCGCCTGGCCTTCATTTTGAGCGGTTAATAGACCATTGATGACTGTTGCCACGGCATTATTAGAACTGGACCAAATAACGGACGTACTGGCTCCAGAGGGCTGTGCGGTCACCGTGATGTTTTGCGTCGTACCTTTGGCCAGGCTAACACTTGCAGGCGAGAGCGATAAAGATTCTAATTCCATTGATTGGGAAGAACAAACATTCCTGGTGTTATCGTTGGTGTCGCCCCAAATGCGGCAGGGAAGAGTAACATCGTCAATAAAAGGATTGCGGTTATAATTTAAGGATATGTCGAGTGTTTCGTTACGAATTATTTCGCTTTGGTCGATGGGATATTGCAAATTCCATTTTAATAAATCACCAAGTTTGCCCATGCGATTGCCCGTGCCACTTGCTTGACCACGACCGACATCTTCAAGAATCAAACCTTCAGAATGACCGATTGTTGCCCCATAAAAGGCGATGCGTGCCGCGATGCCACGATATTTGGGATTTCCAAAAGTATCGGGGTCCCAGCCATTAATAGATTCCTCGGCATAGTATTGGTTTCCGCGTGATGAATTCTCACTTGTTAAAGTTGGGCGAATAACGTGTGGATCATTTTCAATACGATTACCACCATGACTATCGGGCCAGGTATGTTCTTTGTTCATTCCTGAATAGCCACTAACAGGTGTTCCTGAATAAAAACTAACGATATAGCCGCCATTCGGACGATTGGGATCAACATCGGTATATGGGAAGGCCGAAGATTGTAAACTTCCGTACGAAAAACTAGCTGATCTTTCGTTTTGTAACAATGATTCTAAAGAAGACTTTAAAGTATTGCCAGTTAAGCTATTGCTAATCGAAGCATAGTAATTATCGATATAAGCTTGACTTGACCTCGTTGTAATGACGGTAGGAGCGGCATAAACGCTTTCTGCTTCTTGGATAAAAGAAAAGTGGACAAGAGCCGGAACTATCACCAAAGAGGTAAGTAAAGTAATTATTATTTTTCTGCTATTATGTTTCATCATTTTCCCCGAGTGTCTAAACAGACTAAGAAAAATTTTAACATAAGCATGAGAAAATACGAAACATTATTATAAATAATAACTTCGAAAGACTAATTTACTTTAAAGCACGCTTTTTCTTTTCAACAAAGAAGAAAGCCATTAAGGTCGATGATAATAAAACGGTAATAGCGATAATAATGTGCCAATCATCATTGTAAGCGTTTAATGTCAACCGATTTTCGACTGCTGTCATTTCAACACCGTTTCCATCGGTTATAAAATTTTCGAGCTGGTATTTATTTATAATAAATTGATAACGTTCGATTGCCGCAGTTATTGTTGCGTTTGAAGTAGAATTATTGACAAAAGTATCTTTTGAACTTGATGCCATATAGCCATATTCGTTGTCAAGAATTGTCCAATCACTATCAAAATTACCCGACATCGCTTGGCAAGTTTCATCCGTTAAATCAAGAAAATATGTCGCCCAAGCAATTGCTTGTTCATCACTAGTGACATTGCCACTGACTTCACCGCCAATAAAAGTATGAATTCCAACATCACTAGATTGTTGATTAGCATAAGCATTCCATTCACCCATCGTAAAAGTTGCGTTTGGAGAGGCAATATCTGATGTTCTGCGTAATGTCATATCGGCTGTACTGCCCAAACCATTAGCAGCATTTCCAGTCCATGCCCCACCGGATGGGTCAACTCCGATAACACCAATTAAATCGATGATCACACCATTTTTCAAAAGGGCAATAGCGTCATTACCATTAAAATAGGTGACAACTGATTCAACATATGTTCCAACTTTATAAGCGGCGACAGCACCTGCATTGACGATTGAAAAAACAGAATTGTTTGTAAGTGAAGCGCTTGAAGAAAATGCATAAGTGGAAGAAGCGGTTGACGAGCCGTTAGAATATAAATTGATACTATAACCATCAAGATTTACAGTCGTTCCGGTTCCATTATAAATTTCTAATAATTTATCGTTTCCTGGAGAAGCTTCTATATATTCAGAAATAAATAAATCGGTTGCGAAGTTTGCGCTTGTGCTAACGCTTGCTCCGTTATTCGTAATTGTGACATTATAGGAAGCTGTTTTTCCGGCATATGTGATAGTAGCGGTTTGTGATCCAAGGACACTTGTGTTGACTCCAGTGACATCGAATCCTGATGATAAATCGGAAGTAGATGCATTATCGTATGTTACTGTGATAACTAAGCCCGCTGATGAAAAGACGCTTCCTAATGTAAAGGCAGTGCTTGTCGCCGGCGTTTTAATTGCAATACTGGCAACATTATTAGCGAGAACACTAATCCCGCTTATTGAGGCTGTTTTGGTAATACCGCCTTCCGAATATGAAACAGTAATTGTTGTCGTTCCTTCCGTCAAAGGGTTAGGAGCAAACATACATAGATCAGTAACGATTGCGGTTGATGAGTCGCTATATGTAGCCGTGACAATAAGACCGGTTGTATCAAAACTATCACCATCATAATAAGTTTTATTGCTTGGTTGACTAGTTATGGCGATATTTGACAGTGTTTTTGTTTGAACGCCGGACTCATATGTAAAAGAATAAGATTCGCAGTATAAGGAATTAGCAGTCGCAGAAAGTTTAAAAACAAGATCGCTTGTCGAAGCGGTGACATTCAGGTCATTAATTTCAATTGGCACGAATGATGTCGACCAGGCGCCATTCCAACTTGAATCATTGAAACTGGCGGTCGCAATTAATGTTGTAAAATTACTTCCACCATCGACAGAATAAGTAAAATTACCAGCTCCTGAACTCGAGTTTGACTTCATTGACAAAGTAATGGCAGTAATAGTTATTCCATTCCAGCCACTCAGCGTTAAAGTCTGAGAGTTACCTCCCGTTATTTGTTGCGTGGTCGAATAAGTCTCAACGATTGATGATGTTGTACCAGAAGGAACGGTTCCACTTGCTGTTAATGTGTTTTTGGCTGATATCGTATAAGTCACATCGTGAGAAGATTGTTCACTGACAGTTAATAGGCACGTATCCGTAAAATTGCCATCTTGAGTAGTCACGGTAATGGTAGAAGTGCCGACGGCAATTCCAGTAATAAGCCCTGATGTTGAATTGATAGACGCAACACTTGTGTTGCTGGATGACCAAGTTGCAGTCTTATTAGTGGCGTTTGCAGGCGAGAAAACAGGTGTCAATGTTGTAGTGTTTCCTACTCCAATCGAAGCTGTTTCGACTAATGAAACTCCTGTTACGGAAATGTTGGTTACTGTTATGGAAGCGGTGGCAGTTACGCTTGTTTTTAAGGTTGAAGTCGCGGTGATTGTGGCCGTGCCATTAGCAACGCCAGTGACAACGCCATTATTTACTGTTGCGATGGATGAATTGGAAGTTGACCACGTAACGGCAGTGCTAGCTCCGCTTGGTAAAGCGGAAACCGAAAGAGATTGTGTTCCACCAATACCGATGGTGGCTGAACTAGGAGATAAGGATAAAGATGTTGGTTCGACACTTTCGCCAGTATCGTTTAAAGCTCCTGAACCGCTATAACTAGGATCATAAACCATATCGATGAATTCCGGGTGATCGATATAGGGATTGCGGTTGCCTTGCAAAGAATAGACGGTGTTGTTGCGATAAATTTCACGGTTTGTGACCGGGTAGTTTTTGGCCCAATCTAGGCACAACGACTCAGAGGTAAAATTGCCGGTAATAGAATATCCATATGCGGTATTTAAATATAAAGTGGCTCGAGCGACTTCGCCTTTAGCGGCATTTGGCGGTTCAAACAAGGTCGAATTAGTGTAGGCGTCGATTGTGTTGCCCAAACTATCTTGTACATCAGTACTCGCATCTTTCGGGGTAACAATACCAAACAACTTATTGCCACGAGTGCCATTGACTTTATTGTCCGAGGCAAAGATATGAAGATTATCAGCATCTGCTGGGGAAGTAATTTTTGAATCCGGATATGTGTGCTCGCGATTCCATCCAAGTGAACCACTGACATGAGCGGTTTTGGCAATAGTGGTGCGCGTATAAATTTGTAGGACTTTACTGCTATCATTTTCGGCTTCATCCGCCGCTTCATAGCGGGTCCAATTGTAACTTGTCGAGACGTTTCTTGAAATAATTGTGTCGAGGCTTGATTTAAGAGCGCTTCCTGATAGACCGCGAGCTTCTTCATAATATGTGCCTTCAGAGCTCGTTTGTGTGCCTGACCAAGCATTTATTTCTGCGATGTCAGAACTAATAACTAAAAAGCTGGCAAATGAAGAAAAAGCAACCGTGATCCCGAGGGTTGCTGTTAAGAAAGCCATTTTAAATTTGCTTGATGTTCTCATATTTTTTCCTACCTAGTCAAATATTTTTCTTTTTTAATCATTAGAAAAGTGGCGACCGATAAAAATGAAATTGAGACTAAAATAAAGACAACGATAAAATTATTGTTTACTTTAATCGTATTAATTTCATTTGCAGTCGATACATAACTAATAAAAGGCGTATTTTCTGGATGAGCGTTAATGATGGCACTATACCGAGCAATTGCGCTTTGAATTAGGCTTGTCTCTCCACTGTTATCGTATAAGATGCGCGAATCTGCATCCATCCAATCAAATTCATTTTCGAGTCTACTCCACACTTCGCTTTCTTGCGGCTGCAAAGCCGAACATTGTTCAGATGTCTGGGCGAGGAAATATGAAGCCCAAGCTTCAGCCTGTTCAATATGAGAGCCTATTTGGTAGGTTGGAGTCGCCTTTATGTAATATATCCCAAGATTTCCAAGAACCTTTGTTTTGTAAAGAATTTTCAGACCTGTAATTGTCGAAGGATTTTCGATAATAATGTTTAAAATCTCTTCGCTAGCTGTGGTGTCAAAGCCAGCAGTTTGCGTCACTGATGCGATTTCTGTATTGGTGGTTCCATTGATAGCAAAAACTTGCAATTCGTTAGCTGTGATTTCATCAGTACCGCCATTTTGTTTTATTTTTATTACTAAATCGATTTTGACAATATTTTGAGACGAAAAATCACTCCAAATATCGGTTTTATATATATAATCTCCGGTTTCATCGAGTTTTACTGAACCATCAGCGTATGCGTCTCCTAAATCGTATCCGGTCCACCCTGTTATTGCACCTGCTACAGCGGTTTCAGAAACATATTGTGTCCCTATTTCTTCTCCGGTAACAATTGCTCCATTATTTGTAACATCAACGGAATAGTAAGCGGTTTTAGTAAGATAACTTACACTAACGCTTTGCTGTCCTAAAACACTTGTATTGGGAAGATTAATTGTCGATGAAGATGTGACGTTTTCAGATGATAAATCGTCATAGTAAGCTGTAACAACAATTGGGGAAGTATTATAAGTAGAACCATAAGGAGCAGTTGCAGTTGCGCCACTGACTTGAATATATTCAAGAATCTTTTGAGCCTCAGCGGTAACCGTTAAAGAGCAAGATTCATAAACCGCTGAACCATCTGTTGCAGTTGCGGTAATTGTCGCTGTACCCGCTGATACAGCAGAAATAACCCCATTACTTACTGTGGCCACGTTTTGGTTGGTGGATGACCAGCTCAAGGTCTTATTTGTTGCATTAATAGGAAGAACTGTCGCTGTTAACGTGTGTTGACTGCCAACGCCCATCGTTAATGTCGAATTATCAAGATTAATGTCGGTAACTAAAACAGTTTCTCCACCATCGCCCACAGAACTAGTTCCAGCAGCAGTACTGGCTCCGGGGCCACTATAACTCGTATCAAAAGCTATACGCGCCCATTCTGGGTGGTCGATAAAAGGATTACGATTTAATTGATAATTATTATAAATTAGATTGTTGCGGTGGATTTCATATTCGTCGACTGGATCTAATTCATTCCATAAAAGTAAAGTGGCCAAATCACCTGCTAGACCAGGCTGCGTTGGAGAAGCGGTAACCGCCAAAGGAGAACCATTAACTAAAGTTAACTTAGGATGAGTGGCGTCGATGTAGACGTAGTAACGAGCAGGCATATAAAACATTGCTCGAGCAACATCACCCTTATATTCATCCAAAGGTTCGCAAACTTTTTGCGATGAACCCGAAATATAACCATTTCTTCCTACATAAGTGCTTCTATCAGGAATTGTTTTGTCCGTGCCATTGTATGTGTCTCCTTCATAATTGGTTATATCAGTTTCTGGTACAGCAAAATTGTTGTTGTTGTGCATGAATGAATTGGCTCTCTTGTCTGCGGGCCAAAGAGCATGAAAATCACTGCCGGCTCCGTTAGTTCTCCCAAATAAGCCAAGAGACTGAGCCCAAATATGTTCTTTATCAAAACTCACTTCACCAGCCCCTGGATTTTTAAATAAATCCGCTGTCGTAATGCTGTCGTTATAATCTGCATAAAGTTTATGAATATAGGGCATATCATTTTCGTGACTAAAATTCGCTAACTGCGCTGGCGTCAACGGATTGAGAGACCAGTTACGATCGATTATTTTATATGCATAACGATCAGATTCAGATCCATAACTATATTCACGGTGACCATCAATTATTGTATATAGAGCACTTAACAATTGGTCGCCAGATTTATTTTCGACACCCGCATAATAAGAATTCACTTGTGCATCGGTAAGATCAGTTACATTTACGTTTGTAGGCAAAGTTTGGGCGAATGTTTCTTCGATATTATTGCTGTATTTAGAAATTAGCAAAGAACTGGCTGATAAAACAATAAGACCAAGGATTGATGATGCTAGTGTTATTTTTTGATATTTTTTCATTTTGCTTTGCTAATTAATAGTTGTCTCTATTATATAAATACTTTATATGTCACTTTTATTGACACAAACGCTAATATATCTTACGAAACGAAAAAAGACAATATTAAAGTAATTTGATGTCGTTATCTAGGGAAAATCTGACACATGGTTATCTAACGATTAGCTTACATAGCAAATATCATAGAATTACGCAAAGTGGGGTAACTTCTATGAACAAGTATCAAGCTCGATTCGTCGCTTCTGTTTTAACCAAGGTGCTTAAAGGCCAATATAGCAAATCTGAGGCGTGTCAAAAGACGGGTTATTCCCGACAATACATTTATGAACTTCTCGATAAGTTTAAACAGGATGGATATCAATCGCTCATTCATAAGAATACCAGGCGTGCTCCGATTAATAAAATTGACTTCAATCGCAGTAAAGAGATTGTCCGTTTGTATAAAGACAAGTATTACGGTTTTAACTACGCTCATTTTAAAGAAATGCTCTTGGATTATGAGTATATTTCGGTTTCTTACTGCACGCTTCATCGTCTTTTAACTGAAACCGGTTTTGTCTCGCCAAGGCATCAAAAGACGCGCCACATCGAAAATCTTCACCCAACAAGAGATAGGCGCAAGTCCTTTGGAGAGCTTATCCAAATCGATGGTTCGATTCATCTTTGGTTTGGTTCAAGCAAATTTACGCTTCACGCCGCAATCGATGATTCGACATCGACGATTGTCGGAGCTTATTTCGACAAAGAAGAAACGCTAAGAGGCTATTATCTGATGTTTAAACAAATCCTCACAAAATACGGAATACCTCAAGAATTTTATGCAGACAGGCGGACGATATTTGACTATCGACATCTTGATGAGAAAGAGAAGGCACTTGAAAAAGACACCTTTACTCAGTTTCAGCGATGCTGTCGCCAACTGGGTGTCGAGATTCATGTAACATCCATTTCGCAAGCTAAGGGACGCGTGGAACGTTTATTTAATACCTTGCAGGATCGCCTCATTTCTGAGATGAGGCTTAACGACATAAAAAACGTACAGGACGCTAATACTTTCCTGCCCCATTACATCGCAAGGCATAATAAGAAGTTCGCTCTTCCCATCGATGAGATAACATCTTTATTTGTTCCCCCGCCAAGAGAAGAGGAACTCGATTATTACTTATCGATTGAATATGAACGAAGCGCGGATAATGGCTCCGTTTTTTCTTTAAAGGGAAAGAAAATTCAAGTCATCGATGGAAACGGAGTTGTCGTGGCTTTCCCCGGTAAAGCAAAAGCAAAATTCTACGAGACTCTAGACGGAAGATTTGTTTGCGTTTATGAGCACTGTTTCTATGAAACAATCACATCAACCTACCTTCATGAAACGATTCCATACGAAAAAAAGGAACGAAAGAAATCCACCTATGTTCCGCCCCCTAACCATCCATGGAGAAGATATGCGATTAGAAAAAAAGATAAATAATTGTCAGATAATCGCTAGATAACGACATATTAAAGTAATTTGAATAATAATGATAAACATTATTGTTATAATAGTAACGAGGATTATTAGTCATGGACAAATTCATTTTAGCAATTGATCAAGGAACGACTTCGACACGAGCGTTTCTTTTTAATCACGAAGGTAACTTATGTTTTAGTGCAGTAAGAGCCGTAAATTGCTTGTACCCTAAACCAGGCTGGGTTGAGCAGGACGCTTTGCAACTATGGGTTAGCGTTATTGATGTCGTTAATGAATTACTTGTTGTGGCCCATAAAACCATGGACGATATCGCCGCGATTGGAATTACCAACCAGCGGGAAACCACGATTATATGGGATAAAAAGACAGGCCGGCCAATTTATAATGCGATTGTTTGGCAATCACGTCAATCATTACCTTATTGCCAAAAAATTGAAAAGTACAAAGATTTAATTCATGCGAAAACCGGCTTATTAATTAACCCTTATTTTAGTGCCTCAAAGGTTCGATATATTTTGGATAAAGTTGCTGGCGCTCAGAAAAAAGCGGAAGCTGGCGAATTATTGTTTGGCACAGTCGATACGTGGCTTATTTATAACATGACAAAAGGAAAAGTCCACGCCACCGACCCCAGTAATGCTTCTCGAACAATGTTTTATAACATCATCGATATGAAATGGGATAACGAGTTGCTTAAATTATTTAATATTCCCAAAGCGATGCTGCCAGAAGTTAAACCATCAAGTGCTGATTATGGTGTTGCTACTTTTTTCACGAAAAATGTCCATATTTATGGAGTGTGTGGCGATCAACAAGCCGCTTTATTTGGACAAGCATGTTTTAACGAGGGCGATTTAAAAAATACTTATGGAACTGGTTGTTTTGCTCTTATGAATACTGGTAAAAAGGCAATTATGTCGAAAAACGGTCTTCTCACAACGGTTGCTTGGCAGATTGGTGAGGACATTTTTTATGCTCTTGAGGGTAGTGTGTTTGTTGGAGGAGCAGTCGTCCAGTGGTTACGCGAATCAATGAATATTATTACCACGAGTGATGAGAGCGAAAAGGTGGCTAAAAAAGTTGAAGATTCCCAAGGCGTATACGTTGTTCCGGCTTTTGTTGGACTTGGAACACCCTACTGGGACAATGAAGCCCGTGGCGCAGTTTTCGGCATTACTCGCGGCACGAATAAATCACACTTTGTCCGTGCATCTTTGGAAGCGATAGCCTACCAATCCAAAGACATGATTGAAGTAATGAAAAGCGAGGCACATGCTGATGTCTCAGCTTTACGAGTTGATGGCGGGGCGACCAAAAATAAATTGTTATTACAATTTCAAGCGGATATTTTGCGATGTGAAATTCGTTTACCACAGTGTTTAGAAACGACGGCGTTAGGCGTTGCCTACATGGCGGGATTGGGTAGTGGCTATTGGAAAAGCATGAAAGAGATTGAAAAATATCATTGCTTACAAGCGACGTTTCAGCCCAAAATGGATGAGAAGATGGCTGCTAAAAAATATGAAGGTTGGAAAATGGCAGTTCAAGCCACGATGGCGTTTAAATTAAAGGATTAACAAATGATAGATCGATCAGCCTTAACAATTGAACAATTTAAAGAAATATATGTGGCTTTGGGCGTTAAGGAAAGCCTCGATTTGCCTTTCCTTTTTGATGCTTACGAAAACGCAATTGAAGGGGCAAAAGGAATCGCTGAAGCTAATCTTTTTGGAAAGGTTGTTCCTCTTAATCCAATTTCTTTAATTCTTTATTTAGTTAATGAACATGGTTACTATTTAGAATCACATCCCAATGTTAATCAAGACGTTTTAAAAGATGATGAAAAATATATGCAGACTCTTGTCAGCATGACGCTTGATAAGTACTACACTAACGAACACCTTTCTTACAAGTCCAAAACCGTTTTAACAAGATTTTCGCCAAGTATTTCTACTTTGAATACTTATTTGAATTTTGTGCTAGGTATTTTAGCGCGCTTCAATCGTAATCAACCTAATGAGACTTTGATTATTGATATTTTATCAAAAAGCTTTTCGATGGCGCGAGCAATAAGCGATCTTCTCGTCGCCGGCTTTGAAACCGAAGCTTTTTCGACATGGCGAACACTCCATGAATCGGAATGCATTTTATTGATTTTGTCAAAATACGGCAAACCTGTAATTGATAAATATTTGATGCATATGAACTACGCGATGGCATTTCGCGGCATGGTTTTTAGCAAAGAAAAAACTGATGAGATTTTCGTAAAAATAAAAGAGGAAATGCGGGTTTTCGATTTAAAAAGCAAAGATATGAAGCGTTTTATTGAATACGGATGGCTGATGGCCTTACCTCGTCAAGAAGGCGACGAAGTCACAAAGCTGAACTTTCGCGATGGCGTAGAAAGACTCGCTGGTCTCAAATCCTATTCACCAGTTTATGAGATGTCCAGTGAAATTGCTCATAGCTCACCTTTGCTTATTTATTCGCGACGCGATTATTTTATGCACATTACTTTAGTCAATGTTTATGAATCATTCTTTAGACTTGAAAAAATCTTTTCCGATATTTATATGCGTTCAATTTCCGAGGCTGAAAAAAAGCGATATTTAATCATGCGTAATATATATTACGGACAACTCATCAACCTTCATAACAGCGAAAAAATAACTTTAAAAAACATTGGCAATAGCGGAAAGAAAAAAGGCTCGTGATGAGCCTTTTTAAATGCAATGATTCGCGTGTTTATACATCGACATTAGCGTAGCAAGATCCGCCAATAAATTCGCGAAGTAAAGAATTACAAGGCACCCATTCATCGGGCATGTCATCAAAATATTTGAGCATGCGAATAAGTCTTTCAGCTACCGGGAAATAGATTGAGTTAGTATCAATATTAGTCAAAAGGGGCATTGCGTATTTTTTCATGACCGATAATTCATAACTTAGCAAAGAATTAAAAACGTAATCAGCGCCTTCCTGAGTGTTATAAATCCAGGTGAATTCGCCTTTGCGAACGCTTGGCCACATGCTCATCGTTTCTTCCGCGGAGGCGTTGCGATATTTTTTATCGCGAACGATGCGACGCAATAGTCTTAAATCGGTTAATGACATTGGGTTATGATTATCGAAGTTGATTTGTGCTTGAGGGGATATATATATTTTAAACTTTTGATGTTTAGGAATATTAATCGTTAGCAAGTCATTCAAAGCATGAATGCCTTCAATAATTATTGGCTGGTCATGCGGAACTTTTAAAACACGACCAGGAATGCGATGACCAATTTTAAAATCAAAGCGTGGAAGCTGGACTTCTTTACCACTAATAAGGTCGAGCATATTTTGGTTAAACAGTTCAATATCAAGAGCGTTAATTG